>CAZHLF010000266.1:0-1561 GCA_964532845.1 uncultured Tissierella sp. | reverse complement strand
AGAGTCCCAAGGGCCAGTCTTACGACTAAGACCAATATCCATATAAGCAGATAACTTGTAATCTCTTTTATCCGAAATCCCTACACTTGAAGAAGCTGCTCCGGTATTTTTAGGACAGGCAGCTTTGATTTCATCTATTACCATATTAGAAACTTCTTCTAGTGCCTGCATGGCTCTTATATGGTTTAATCTATCTAATTTATTTAATAGCCTATCCACACCTTTTATTGATATATTCAACTTCTTATCCTCTCACAAGTAAGTTCTAAAAATACATGACATTCTTGGAGGTCGGTTACTGCTGTAATATTATACCAGTCATTACCGTATTTAACCCTATCTTTTTCAGTAGGGAGATAAGATAGTGGATATCTTATAATTATTCTAGCACGGTGAATATTAATAGGCCCCTTAGAATCATTAGTTTCATCGGTAGTAGTCGTATTAATATTCGCCATTTCTTGTGCTAAAACAATCCAAGTATTACTAGGAATATTGTCCTCATCGGTAGTATCATCTAATCTCATAATAGAAATTTTACTTCTAAACTCATGTGGCTTTAGGTTATACTTTTCAGTATAGTATTTGGGTTTAGGTAGTTTCATTAGCTTGTCTCCACCTTAAATATTCCATCTCTAATTGAGTTAGAACAGAAGTTAATGCGGGTGAGTCTTCATCAACTTCGTTATATAAATTAGTAACAATCATAGTTTGTGCAGTATTATAAAGGTCATCAATTTGTGGGTATGAATAAGTATCAATTAAATCCTCATATTCATACCCAACTCCTGTAGCAGCTTGAATAATAGCTTGACTACGACTAATTAATCTTCCTAATAAAGCATCACTATCATTGTCTAAAATTCTTAGCCATTCTTTAGCTTGAGAAACGGTAATCATAATTAATTACCTCCTTGAGCCTCTAATATGCTATTTACTAAAGTAGCCTTAGTTGCTGATGAGGCATATTTAACTCCCATTTCATCACATATAGATTTAAGTTGAGCATTAGTCATTGCTAATAACTCTTCTTCTGTATATATAATAGGTTCTTCCTCAACTGGATTTTCTTCCTCAACTATTTCAGAACGTAGTGAGTATCCAGTATTACTAGGGAGTAACTTTGATTAATCTGAATGCAGATTTCATTGTAATTCTGTGATCTACATATGCAGTAACAACGAATCTTCTAACACCTGTTAAGATTTCTTTGTCGCTATCATATTCCATAGATAAGTCATAGTTGTAATGAGAATATCTAAAGTCTCCAATAATTGGAATTTCACAAGCATCTATGAATTTAACTGGGATACCTAAAACTTGTTCAGGTTGTGCTCCAAATAATGTAGCATTTTGGTTAACTAATTCTTTTATCATCTTGAAGTAGTCAACTTTTCTTAAAACTAATACAGCGTTTTGTGCATAGTCTTCTTCTAAATCGCAGATAGCATTGATTATAGCATCATACATTGTTGCTCCTTCAATTTCTTTGATAGCTTTTTGGTTAGCTGAATTTCCATATACTGCAGAACCTATTTCAGTATAGAAAGATACAGGAGCA
>CAZHLF010000265.1:0-1585 GCA_964532845.1 uncultured Tissierella sp. | reverse complement strand
AACCAAACCAGCTTTGGTTATCAGATTTAACAATAGAAGAAGCAGAAAGATATATTAATGATAAGGAGTTTGCTGAAGGATCAATGCTTCCTAAAGTAAGGGCTGCAATATCCTTTGCATCTTCAAAAAAAGGTAGAAAAACTCTTATTACATCATTGGAGAAAGCAGCAGATGGACTTTTAGGAAAGACTGGAACTATAATTCATTCCTAGACAGATATTTCCAATACTGGTACAATGAAAAAGGACGGTGATTTAATGCAAGGAGACATTGTAATAGTTAAAGGTGGCGGAGATATAGCTTCTGGTATTATCCAAAAGCTTCACAGAACTGGCTTCAGGGTACTTGTATTGGAAATAGAACACCCTACATCAATAAGAAGAACTGTGTGTTTTTCCGAAGCTATATATAATAAGGAAATGATAATTGAAGGGTTAAAGGGAGTATTAGTAAGGGATAAAGAGGAAATATTCCATGCTTGGGACTGTGATAATATTCCTGTTATAGTTGACCCTAATGGAATTTATATAGATAATTTAAAGCCTGTAGCAGTTGTTGATTCAATTATAGCAAAGAGAAATATTGGAATGAAAAAGGATTTAGCACCTATTACTATTGGAGTAGGGCCTGGTTTTATTGCGGGAGTAGATGTTGATGTAGTAATAGAGAGTAACCGTGGACACAATTTAGGTAGAATAATATTTGAGGGCTCAGCAGATAAAAATACTGGAAAACCTGGAGAAATTGGTGGCTATACTTCAGAAAGGGTTTTGTATTCCCCTTATGAAGGGGTGTTCACCTCAGACCACAAAATTGGTGATTTCGTTAATAAAGGTGAAGTTATAGCTTATGTTAATGATGGGGAAATCGTTACCGAGATAGATGGTTTATTAAGAGGGCTATTAAGAAATGGATCTCAGGTTACTAAAGGATTTAAACTAGCAGATGTAGACCCTAGGATAGAAGAAATATCCAATTGTCATACTATATCAGATAAAGCTAGAGCTATTGGTGGAGCTGTTTTAGAAGCTTTATTAATGCAATTAAGGAGTATTAAGTAGTAATAAATATTTAAGTGCACCCTAAAAGGTAGGAGACAATTTTAACTTTTGGAGGTGCATTTTTCATTTAAAATTTAATTGTGAATAAAATATGCATATGGTATGATACTATTGACTTGTAAAAAAGAAGAAGTGAGGTAATTATGGGAACATTTAAAGATTTAGGTATAAGTATTGAATTAGAACAAATATTGAATAAGAACGGGATTACATCTCCAACACCTATACAAGAGAAGTCTATCCCTTATCTAGTTAATGGAAGGGATGTAATAGCGCAAGCGCAGACTGGAACTGGAAAAACATTATCATTTTTACTACCTTTAATGGATAAAATTGATGTAGATAAAAACCATGTTCAGGGTTTAATTATTACTCCAACAAGGGAGTTAGCTATCCAGATAACAACAGAGGCTAAAAAACTAGCCCCAGCTAAGAATATAAGTATATTGGCAGCTTATGGTGGACAGGATGTTGAAGCACAGATGCATAAGCTTAAAAATGGCATACATTTGGTTATCGCAACC
>CAZHLF010000264.1:0-1588 GCA_964532845.1 uncultured Tissierella sp. | reverse complement strand
AAGGGATAAGACTGTTAGGTCTGATTGAGTGATGACATTGTCATAATTAGGGTGGTACCACGGATTATTAATCTTTCGTCCCTATGAATATAGCTATAGCTATGTTTATAGGAGCGAAAGATTTTTTTATGACCTAACCCGATTTATGGCACTTTTCCATAAATCAGGTTAAGTCAAACGCAACTAGCACCAAATTAATGTGACCAAAAGGAACAAATAAATTTGAGTTGCTAGACTGCGATGGTCCTTCTTCCTTCAATCAACTAACTAAAACATAAGGAGGATGTAAAATGAAAAAAGGTAAAAGAAGTAAATTAATGGCATTAGTAGTAGCTGGAGTTATGGTATTGGCTGGTTGTAGTAATGGTGGTAGTTCTGCACAAGTAAACACTAAAGAAAAGTTTACAATTGGGATATTACAGATGGCTGAACATCCTGCATTAGATGATGCAAGAAAGGGCTTTGAAGATGGTCTGAAGGAATTAGGTGTAGAAGCTGATGTATTGGTACAAAATGCCCAAGGTGATATTCCAAATACAGTAAGCATCTCACAAAAATTCGTTAAAGATAAAGTAGATTTAATATATGCAATAGCAACACCTGCAGCACAAAGTGCAAAACAAGCAACAAAGGATATTCCAATATTATTCAGCGCAGTTACAGATCCAGTAAAATCTGAAATAGTTCAAGATTGGAAAAATGTTGGTGGTAATATAACTGGTACTTCAGACATGACAGATATTAAAGCACAACTTAAAATGTTCAAGGAAATTGACCCGAGTATTGAAACAATAGGAATTATATACAATTCAAGTGAGGCAAACTCTGAAATCCAAATTGAAGCTGTTAAAAAATATGCGCCAGTTGAAGGACTATCAGTAGAAACTATAGGTATCAGCAATGTAAATGATATGCCTCAAGCATTGGATTCACTTCTCGATAAAGTAGATGCAGTTTATGGATTAAGTGATAACATGATTGTGACTTCTATAGAATTAGTTAATAAAAAGCTGCTTGAAAAGAACATGATTTCAGTAGGCGCTGGCGAATCTCAAGTAAATGGTGGAATACTTATAACTAATGGATTAAGTTATTATGATTTGGGAAAGCAGACAGCAAATATGGCTAAGGAAATATTGGTTGATGGTAAAGACATTTCAACAATACCAGTTGGAAGAGCAGAAAAAACTATAACCACGGTAAATGAAGAAACACTTAATGCATTGGGACTTGACCCTAATCTACCATTATTCAAGGATGCAGTAAAGGTAGGAAAATAGCCCTAAGAAATATGCTGATTATCAAGACTGAAGAAAGAATCGATTGATAGAAAAATTATTTTCTAAAAACTATTGACAAATATAGCATTAAGGAATACAATAGCTTTTAAGTAAATGATTTAGTACATAACAGTGCTGAATTAAAATGCTAAGATGGAGAGAAACTTATCTTAAGATTATTTTTAGAGAGTTGGGTCTGGTGAAAACCAACAGTAACATGATAAGTGATATACACTCCTAAGCTGGTTCGTTAAAAGGAAACGAGTAGATGAACCCGAAAGCCCATCGTTACAAGGGATAAGACTGTT
>CAZHLF010000263.1:0-1609 GCA_964532845.1 uncultured Tissierella sp. | reverse complement strand
GATGTAAATTGTTATGATTTTCATCACACCCAATTATCAGAACTTTATGCTAAGAATGAAATTAATATTAAAAGGTATGAAATACTTAAGAAACTAGCCAATTATGCACCAGATTGGTCAAATGCTATTAATGATAGAGAGGGGATTCATGGGGATTCAAAGTTACCTGAAAATATTGAGCTAGCTTGGAAATGGAGACAATTAAGCAATCAGTTAGATAGGATAGACAGCTATGATCCGGATATAATCCAGAAAGACATCTTAAAGATTAATAAGCTACTAATGAATAATGCAAGGAACCTTGCATATGAAAAAGCTTGGTATAAGAAAATAATAAATAATACTGCTGAGCAAACTCAAGCTATAGAAGGCTGGAGACAAACCATGAAGCAAATAGGCAAGGGTACTGGTAAACGGGCTCCAATTCTTAGGGAGAAGGCAAGACAGTTAATGCCACTTTGTCAATCTGCTATCCCAGTTTGGATTATGCCTCTAAATCGAGTTGCAGAGAATTTCGATCCTACTAAGAATAAATTTGATGTAATTATCATAGATGAGGCCAGTCAAGCAGACATAATGGCTTTATCAGTGCTTTATTTAGGAAAGAAGATAATCATAGTTGGAGATGATGAACAGGTAAGTCCAGAAGCTGTTGGTATTAAGACAGATGAAGAAGTAGCATTAATTGAACAACATCTTCAAGGGATATCTATTAATCACCTATTTAGCGGAAGAACATCGATATATGATATAGCAAAGACTTCAGGATTTAAACCTATTATGCTAGTAGAGCATTTTAGATGTTTACCTGAGATCATAGAGTTTAGTAATCAATTATCTTATAACGGGAAGATTAAACCATTAAGAGATTCCTCGGGGGTAAATATTAAACCAGCTGTACATGAATACAGAGTACCAAATGGATATATAAATGAACGAAAAGTTAATCAAATAGAAGCAGAACATATAGCTTCTCTTGTATGTGCCTGTATAGAAAATGAGAATTACAAAGGCAAAACTATCGGTGTTATAACCTTACTTGGTAATAATCAGGCCTATGAAATTGATAGAATTTTACAGACAAGATTAGAGCCAAAGGATTATGAAGATAGAAGAATTCAATGTGGTTCATCAGCACAGTTCCAAGGCGATGAAAGAGATATTATTTTCCTAAGTGTAGTGGACAGCCCTAAAGAAGGGGGAGGTCCCTTAAGGTTAATGAGCCAGGATGGTAATAATGATATTAATCGAAAAAGATATAATGTAGCTGCTAGTAGGGCTAAAGATCAAATGTGGGTAGTTCACTCACTGAATCCTGAAATAGATTTAAAGCCTGAAGATATAAGGCTTAGGTTGATAAAATATTCAATGAATCCAGTAATAGACATGGATAAAGAATTATTGGATAGAACTGAATCTGATTTTGAACTGCAGGTTATGAGAAACTTGCTAAGTAAAGGATACAAAATATACCCTCAATGGCCAGTAGGGGCTTACAGAATTGATATGGTTGTAGAGGATGGTAATAATCGTATTGCATTAGAATGTGATGGGAAAAGATGGCATACTCAAGATGATTTGGCTAAGGATTTAAAGAGGCAAGCTATTT
>CAZHLF010000262.1:0-1649 GCA_964532845.1 uncultured Tissierella sp. | reverse complement strand
ATTAAATTTATCTATTGATGCCTGTAGATCCTTAGGAAAGGCTGCTGTTGTATTCAATTAATCTTGTAACTGGAATTATTCAAATACATGCTTTTTAAATGCACTAAATTTTAATGCAGAAGACTTTCCTAAGGATCTACAGGAATCAATAGATAAATTTAATCCAATGAATAACCTAGAATCCATAATAGATAGACCTTTATTGATGCTTCATGGAGATAGTGATAGCCTAGTTGATATAGAGGCTCAAAGGGAGTTCTTTAAAAAAGTATCTCCTTTATATAGAGGCTCAGAAAGATTAAAATTTATAGAGTACCCTAAGTTAAATCATTTTGTTACCACAAATATGATAGAAGAAGCAGCAATTTGGTTTGGAGAATATCTTTAGAATATTTAAAGGGGAGAGGCTATGAATCCAGTTATTGGTTTAACCTGTACTAAAGAAAATATTGTTAATGGCAGCATTAACAGGATAAATTCAACCTATATAGATGTGGTTTTAAGGACAGAAGGTATACCAATAATTATACCAGTTTTAAAAGATACAAAAGAAGTAGCTAAGTATATTAATACTATTGATGGTATTATTTTTACAGGTGGAGGAGATGTGTCATCCTTATATTTTAATAAAGAGCCTATAAAAGAAGTAGATAGTATTGATCATGATAGAGATAACACTGAGATGGAGCTATTCAAAGGTGTATATGAAAAAGGAATACCTATTTTAGGCATCTGTAGAGGAGCTCAATTGATAAACATAGCATTAGGTGGAGATATTTATCAGGATATATATAGCCAGGTCTCAAATGTAAATGGCCATACTTGCGGGACAAATGTACAAGAGGGATATCACACAATAAATATCCTAGAAGATAGTATCTTATTTGAAATATTTAAGAAGGATAAGATTAGTAGTTAATTCCCAACACCATCAAGCCATTAGAAATATTGGTGAAAACTTAAGAGTAATTGCAAGAACATCAGATGGTATAGTGGAAGCCATAGAATCTACAAATGATAAATTCATATTGGGGTTACAGTTCCATCCTGAAGCTATGGCAATGAAGTATGAGGAGTTTTTAAAACCATTTAAATATTTTGTTGATAGGTGCAAATAATCCAAACATATGTTTGAACAATCTAATAAAAAATGATATAATAACCTCAAGAAAATTCTTGAGGTGTTTTTTATGGATGCAATAGAAAAATTGAAGGTATTGGCAGATGCTGCTAAGTATGATGTTTCATGCTCTTCAAGCGGCAGTACTAGAAGCAATAAAAAGGGTGGCCTTGGTAATGCAAGTGTAGCAGGAATCTGCCATAGCTGGTCTGATGATGGAAGGTGTATTTCACTTCTAAAGATTCTTATGACCAACTATTGCATTTATGACTGTGCATATTGTGTCAATAGATCCTCCAATGATTTACCTAGAGCTGCTTTTACTCCGGATGAAATAGTAGATATCACCATTAATTTTTACAAGAGAAATTATATCGAAGGCTTGTTTTTAAGCTCGGCAGTATATAAGTCTCCTGATTATACAATGGAGATGATTTATCAAGTTGTAAAAAGGCTAAGAGAAGTAGAAAATTTCAATGGATATATTCATATAAAAGCAATACCAGGAGCAGATGAGACCATTGTGGAA
>CAZHLF010000261.1:0-1718 GCA_964532845.1 uncultured Tissierella sp. | reverse complement strand
AGATTATCTACTATTAGAAATGCAGATAAAATACTTGTTATAAGAGACGGAAAGATTACAGAATCAGGTAATCATAAGGAATTAATTAAGCTTAAAGGATATTATTATAACCTATATAGCAATCAGTTTATAGATGAAAAAAGCAAGGTCACATTAGGGTAGAAGACAATTCACAATACACTGTGCACAATTAAAACAAAAGTGAAGATTAGGATGAGCCATCCTAATCTTCATTTTTTTCTGTTACAAAATAGTTACCTTTATATTAAGAACATACCTACAATAGTTGTAACTACCAGCCCTATAACTACTGGCTTAAAGTTTCTTCTGGTAAGCTCAAATGGATCTACTCCACAGATTGCTGCCACTGGTATAACTGCCCAAGGAATTAAAGTTCCTCCTCCTACCCAAATTGCTGCCACTTGACCAAGGGCTGTAAGGGTAGCAACTCCGCTGCCTAAAGCTGTTCCAAATAATTTTGCAACTGAACCTGCTAATGAGATTCCTGAGAAGCCTGAGCCATCAAGTCCAGTAATTGCTCCAACACCTGTTAGAGTAATAGCTCCTACTGTAGAGTTTAACGGAACAGCATTTGCTAGAGCTAATCCTAAATCATTTACTATACCATGGGAGCCAGCAGGTAAAAATTCACCTACTACTGATAAAAATCCACTGTCTCCTAAATAGAAGAAGGCTGCTATTGGAATTACTGGACCAAATATTTCAAATCCAAACTTAAATCCCTTTACCAGATATTTTGTAATCTCTTCCAAGGCACTTCCCTTGTGAAGCAGAATGGATATTACTATCAATATGAATATTGCTGTTCCACCAATTAATGCTGTAGCATCTCCGCCAGCAAGCTTTAGAGAAAACATTATAGCTACGTCTAGTACAAACAATAGAGGGATTATTATAGCTAGGGTTCTTTTAGTGGAGTCCTTCAATATCTTTTTATATTCTTCATACTCATCAGTTTTTACCTTAACATAGCTATCATCTACCTTAAGCTTTCCAGCTTTTAAGTCCTTATGAAGGAAGTAGAATGCAGTTATGGTAGTTACCAAACCCATTACTATAACCAATGGAACACTGGCTAAAATAACATCCCCAACTGGAATTCCAGCTGCATCTGCTGTAAGCTTTGGCGCTCCCTGTATTATTATGTCACTGGATAATGCTATTCAATGACCAAAGAGATTCATGGCCATAGCTACTCCTAAGGCTGGTAGACCCACCTTGATGGCTATAGGAAGCATTACAGCTCCTACTAAAGCTACTGCTGGTGATGGCCAGAAGAACCAGGAAATTATCATCATTAGAATACCTATAATCCAATAGGCTAAGGTTGGAGTTTTTATAAATCGTGTAAATGGACTTATCATTATTTCATTGATTCCACTTTTCGAAAGTATTGTAGACATGGCAACTATAACTGAAATTATCAAAATAGTTCCCAAAAGCTCTGTAATGGCAAATATAAAGCTATTAAAGACTGTCATAACTCCACTAGAAAGTGAATTGGTAGCAACTAGAGCAAGTAAAAATATGCCTGCGATACATACTAAAGTAGTATCTCTCTTTCTAATCATTACCACCAGGATCAATAAAGTAAAGACCAAGAAGATATAATGCAAAGCACTAAGGTCAACTGACATAATATCCCTCCTATAATTGTAATCGTACTTTACAATATGCAAAGAGGGATATTATGGTTA
>CAZHLF010000260.1:0-1848 GCA_964532845.1 uncultured Tissierella sp. | reverse complement strand
TTGGGTATCTTCTGCTAGAGTATTATATGGTGCAGCTCAATTAAACCAATTACCTAAGGCATTCATGAAGCTGAATAAACATGGGCAACCTCATATTGCTAACTTAGTAGTATTAGCATTTTCAGTATTCTTCTGTTTCTTTACTGGTGAGAACTGGGTTCAATACATCTACGTTGTTTCTTGTATTGCAGCAGGTATAGTTTACTTTGTATGTTGTCTTGATTGTATGGTGCTTAGAAAAAAACATCCTGAATGGGAAAGACCTTATAGAGCTCCAGGTGGGGATGCATTGTTTATAGTTGGGATGATAGTTTCTGTTTGGATTATGATAGGATCATCACTTGAACTTCCTCTAGCAGGATATATATCACTTCTAATATATTTCTTGATAGGATGGGTATTGCACTTGCTAATGGAATCTTACAGAAAGAAAGATCCTGAGGCTCACAAGTTAATAACATTGACACCAGATGATGTAGATAAATTTAAATAAGGAGCGATGTAGGGCTGTTGCATTAGATAATAGTGCACAGCCTTTTTTATGAAAAAATTTAGGGAAAATTATTTGCCAAAACTTCTCCAAAAACACTTGCCAGTATAATTATAGCATTAATTATTTTAGTAATTTTACAACTAGCATTTTTGCAAGTATTGAGAATACAGATAAAGCCCAAAAAATCAACGAGCTAGGACTATTTCAGGGAACCAACAATTGATATGAACTGGATAAGGCTCCAACCAGGAATGAAGCTGGAGTAATGCTTATAAGGTTATTAGGTGTGGAAAAGGAAGCAAAGGAAAATAAATACGAGCATCCTTTTACAGATGTTCCTGAATGGGCTAATGATTATATTGGATATATGTATGAGAAGGGACTTAGAACTGGTATTAGTGCTGATAAGTTCGGAGCAACAAATCTTATTGATGGAAAACCCTATGCTACATTTGTGCTAAGATCACTAGGTTATAATGATAGCAAGGGAGATTTTAGTTGGAATAATGCTTTGGAGTTATCTAATGGTATTGGTCTCCTAAATATAAGTGAGCTAGATAGCCTCAACCAACAAGATTTTCAAAGAGATGAGTTGGTCTTGATTTCATATAATGCATTAATGACGAAGTTGAAGAGTGATACAAAAAATTTAGGTGAAAAATTAGCTGAAGCACTAATTATTAGACCTCATCTTGCTTTATCAAACAAGATCATTGATAGAAATAATTATGAGATTATACCTGTAGTTGTAAGGGAACTTAACCCTGGTCATAATATAAATAATTATTACTTTTCTAATATAAATAATTATAAAGACTTAAACATTGGTATTGGAGGATTTACAGGTGTTTGGTATGAACCCCTTTCTGAGTATGAGTTATTATTAAAACTAACTAAGAGCGTGACTGATAAAATAGAGTATAAGAAAAACTTGGAGAATTTCACAAGTGAAAAAGGATATGGCAAACCATTTGCTGATGCTCTTAATGACCCTAACTTAACGAGTCCAGGGATGTATGCTGTTTTCCCATTATATGATGAGGAAGAAAATCCAACGTATTTTGCAGAAATTCCTAAGGGATTAGGTTCAACCATTGGAGAATATGAGCTACCTTTATTTCCTTTCAATAAGGAACTAATTGAGAAGGCTAAACTTGAAATAACTAGTGCAGATGAAGAGTACGCTAAACTAAGAAAAGACATAGTTATATTCTCAAATTCAGTGATAAAAATTGAGAACAAAGATAATAAAGCAAATGTGGATATAATATTTATAGACAGATCCAAACTACCTGTAGAAATACAAGATTTTGTCTATGTAAGTTGTGGAGGCTCAAACGCTGATCATTTAGAGG
>CAZHLF010000259.1:0-1863 GCA_964532845.1 uncultured Tissierella sp. | reverse complement strand
TTCAAAAACAGTCTAATTTAGTCTTGCAAATCTTGGGGTCTAATTTAACTCTGCAAATACTTTAATCTAGTATTTGTATCAGTTTTGTTTTGTAAAGCCTGAGGGATGTTTGAATTAAGGAGCCGCCGCAGGGAAATGTTGATGTGAGGTTCTGAAAATGATAAGCTCTGCAAACACGAAGCAAGGTCATCCTGAGCTTTGTTTTGCTTGCCTTCGGGTAATAACTTAGAATCATTTTCAGGTTCTCATGTCAACATCGGCGGAGTTTGTAGTATCATTATCTTATGCCCAGATAATAGCTCTAAGGAGGTAGCTGTTATGGCTAAGCATTTGAATTATGATAATAGATTAGACATTGAAAAATATCTTAAAGAAGGATTTTCTATCTCTGAAATTTCAAGGGTACTTAACAGACATAAAACAAGCATTTCTAGAGAAATAACTCTTAGATCTACAATCTCTAAAAAAGGTTGCTACGGCCATAGTTACAATGCATGTATCTATAGATATGACTGTTCCTTAAATAATATTTGCGAGGAACGTAAGTGTGATAATAAAAGAGTCAAATACTGTAGGTTTTGTAGTAACTGTAATAGTAATTGTGAGTATTTCAAGGAATATATTTGTGATAAATTATCTTCATCTCCTTATGTTTGTAATGGTTGTGAGGACAGGAATAAATGCACTCTAAAAAAGACATTTTATTCAGCTAAATTAGCACAAAAGGATTATGAAGATATTTTAGTCCAGTCAAGGACTGGCATTGAAATTACACCTGAAGAAGTAGAAAGAATCGATAGTATCGTTAGACCTTTAATTGATAAAGGACATTCATTACATCACATTCATTCTAATAACAATGATTCTATCATGATTTGTGAGAGAACCTTGTATAACTACATTGATAATCAAATATTATCAGTCAAAAACATTGATCTACCTAGGAAAGTTAGATATAGGCCTAGAAAAAAGATAAAAATGGGTTACAAGGTTGACAAGAAATGCTTAGAAGGTAGAAGATATGATGATTATTTGAAGTTCATTGAAAAGCATAAAGATATTAGTATTGTTCAAATGGACACTGTTGAGGGTAAAAAGGGTGGTAAAGTACTACTTACTATACACTTTGTTGATTCTTCTTTCATGCTTATGCTATTAAGGGATGCCAATGACTCCAAAAGCGTTACAGAGTGGTTTGAATGGATTTATGATGCTACTGGTATAAAGGATTTTCAGGTGCTATTTCCAGTTATCGTAACAGATAATGGGAGCGAATTTTCAAATCCAAGCAAAATTGAAAACATTCGAGGTGGAGATAAGTTAACAAATATTTTTTACTGCTATCCTTATTCTGCTTTTTTAAAGCCTGAGATTGAGAATAACCATGAACTAATCAGAAGGATTATCCCTAAGGGAAGGAGTATGGATAACTTAACTCAAAAGGATATCCAATTGGTGATGTCTCATATTAATTCTTACACAAGAAAGAAGCTGAATGACCAATCACCATTTGATTCATTCAGCTCAAGATATGGATTTAAGTTAATTAATGCATTAGGAATAGAAAAATTGGACCCTAATGAAGTAATCTTAAAACCATCACTACTCAAATAATCTAAATTATTATCTGGGCATTTTATACTGTTTACAGGGGTCTAATTTAGTCTTGCAAAAGAATTAAAACAAAGTAGACCTCTAATAATGATGCTCAAATTTAATTTATTAGTTTCATTATAACATAAAAATGAGCTTATAAAAGCTCATTTTTGACTGAATTAAACTATTTAAAATTGTGTATTTTAATGGATTTATCAAGAGGTCTAATTTAACTCTGCAAAGTCTAATTTAGTTTTGCAATTGACC
>CAZHLF010000258.1:0-1883 GCA_964532845.1 uncultured Tissierella sp. | reverse complement strand
GTAAAAGCTGCTCCTCTTGGGATTAAAGGCCTATCCTCCCAAACTTCACCAACTAAATCATACTCATCTATAAACTGTATATTTTTAACTCCAAATTCCTTTTCTAATTTTTCAACTGAATCCTGATCCATAATTTTACCATTGAAGCCTAGAACATCACCATCCACAAGATTTAGATTTAACCATTCTCTGTAATTAGGATATCCTGGAGTATTCATTTTCATCAGTTGATAGTCACTACCCTGGATTTGCTTTTCTGCTTGAATAAAATATCTTCCATCAGTCCATAGAAGTGCTTTATCCATAGTGATTAGTGCAGTTCCAGCTGAACCAGTAAAGCCTGTAATAAAAGCCCTCCCTTTATAATAATCAGCTACATATTCAGACTGATGAGGGTCTGAGGTTGGTTCCAGAAAAGCAGTGATTCCCTTCTCTTTCATAAGCTGTCTAAGCCTGGTCAATTTCTCATTGGTATTCATTCTTTAATTCCTCCTCAGATTTTTGTATTTTTATCAATATGAATGCTACTGCCATGGCAGATAAGCCAGCAGCAAGTTTTCCAACAATAAAAGGATTAACAAATTCAGGTGCCACAGAAGAAACATATCCTAATTGACCACCAATAACAAATGATCCACTTACAGCAAAAGCACCATTTAATATTTTACCCTTCCAGTTCATATTTTCATATATCCCCAGCATAGGAACACAGTTAGCAAGGGAAGATATTATTCCAAGAACAGAGTATTGATCCAAATCATATTTTTTGTGAATAACTCTAAGCATTTTGTGCAATTTAACTGAAATGAAATATAGTAGAGGATATGCTCCTGAAAGTACTATACATACCCCTGCCACTATCATTACACCTTCCTTAAAGGGAATCATTCCCTCAATTAAAGTGATTCCAAATGAAAACTCCACCATACTTAATACTAGACCTAGAGTACAAATTATTTTTATTATTATTCCAAGTGTTTCAAATATCTTCATCATTATATCTTCAGCTTTTATAAGACCCAAAGCTGTAAAAATGGCAAATACTCCAACTGGAATTATATTAAATATTATATCATACATGGGTACCTTCATCATAATTCCAGATACCAGCATACCAATAGGAATTGTAACAATCCCCGATAAAACTCCCTTGATAAAATAGGGATAATCTTTTATGGATACTAAATTTAAAGCTACTGGTATGGTAAAGGAGATTGTAGAACCAAGCATGGAAGCAAGTATCAATCCGTTAAAGTTACCTATTAACTGATTTTCTGCTATCTCAATACTTGTTGTGTATGCACCTAAATCTGTAGCCAAAATACTGCCTATAAAAACTGATGGATCTGTATTTATGACATTAGCCAAAGGCCCTAATACTGGTATTAATAGTTTTGCTATTATTGGAGATAAACTATATAACCCTATTATGGTTAAAGCTAAACTTCCCATAGCTCTAAATCCCTCATCAAACTTGGCTCCTAAACCATATTTGTTATCTAATATCTTATCTATTGCTCCGATAATGGAGAATATAATCATTATATATAACATCATTCACCTCATTAAAATCTGTACAATAATTTAAATTTCTAAAAATGTGCTTACAAAGTAAGCACACCTTCTACTAATTATACTATATAGCTATTTTTTATTCTATATAAGCTTTTAGCCCAAAACATCAAAGAGTGTATAATTTCAAACATTTTGACCTCATCTAATTATCAAGAAAAGAAAGGCTTCTGAAGTAGCATTAGTTGTATTTTTCTTGTTAATTATTAACGCAAAGTCCCTGATTGATAAGAATTTAAGTAGACCTTTCCTATTAGGATTAGGGTGTCAAAAGGTGTACCTTTTGACATATATATGTACCTTGAAAACTT
>CAZHLF010000257.1:0-1922 GCA_964532845.1 uncultured Tissierella sp. | reverse complement strand
TACTTTCGGCTGCAACGAGGTGAGTGATTATGACACCCACCTATTGAAGAATAAGTAACCCGACCGCTTATAGAAGTGGGGGATATATACACCTCGTTATAAATTTACTAAATCCTAGAACATAGATTTCCAATTATGATATTTGGGTATATTTATTAAAACAATATGCCAAGGTATCATTAATAAAAGGAGGAAGGGTTATGTCTGGATTTATGGATAAAGTTAGAAGTGTATTGGGTCAAACTTCTGAAGAAGTAGAAGAAAAGATGGAAGAGCTTAAGGATAAAGCAGGAGATTGGAAGGAAGAGGCAGCAGAGGCCCTGGAAAGCATCAAAGATAAAGCTGAAGAAATGGCAGATGGCATTGGAGAAAAATTTGAAAGCATTAAAGATAAAGCAGAAGATATGCTTGATGGAGTAAGAGAAAAGAAAGATAATCTTGAAGAAAAAGTTGATGCAGAAAAGAAAAATATTGAAGAAAAAGTAGAAGAAATTAAAGATAAACTTTAAAAAATCTTCCTGAAATTTCAGGAAGATTTTTTGTATAGGTTATTTTTTATCTAATGCGTCTTTAAATGCCACTATAATGGTAGCTACTAATCCACCTGAAAAACCATTATTATAAAGATTCATAGCTCCATGTAGGGAGCCTACACTTGTTACAAATGAAAGGTGTATAAAACCAGCTAAGACGCCAACCAAAGGACCAAATCTACCAGATAATGGTGCAAGAGTTGTACCAAAAAGTGCTGCTAATAAAGGTCCTGGAGCATTAGCTTCAAAAGTAGAGAATGCAGTTCCTAGCCAGACTCCAGCCATTATAGGAATTATATTTAATGGATGCTTACCATAAGCTGCAAACCCTATTAATGTAAAAAGTCCACCAAGAGTAGGTCCGTTATAGCTTCCACCAACAAGTTCTATATAGATAACTCCAATTAAGCCTACTAAACCCATATTTATCAAAGTATTACCAAATCCTGCTTCTCTAACAAAATCATAATAAGAAGGTACAGATGGTCTTAGTATTTTTTTATATTCTTTTAAATTAGAACTTGCTAAAATAAGCCCAAGGACTATCATACTTAGAAATATAGGGATAACTATTAACCTTAAAACATAATCAAATTCAGTACCCCAAATATTTACTGATTCACTTTTTAAACCGTATCCTTTTAAAATACTCATAAATATCATACCAGTGATACCTGCTGTAAATCCGATGTTGTACAAATTGAAACCCTGGTGTAAATTAACAAGCTGTGTGGCTAAAGGTGGGATCATTAAACCAGCAATTATCCCCATTAAACAACCACCAATAATCCCCATATTAAATCCAAAAGCTGCTTGGGTTACCAATGGTGCAAGTGCAGTGCCAAATAGAGCGGCGTAAATAACATCCTTGAATTTTTTTCCTCTTAATTTACTATAAAGATATGCTCCAAAGATTACTGGAAATATAGACCATATATTTTTACCAAATAGGCCGAATCCAAACATGGTAAAAACAGTCGCTACTGAAAGTCCATTCATTGGCACATTATTTATCATAGTCAGCGCTAAACCTATTAGAGCAACAATGGATGCATTTACTATGGCTGGACCTATTCCACCAATTACCATATAATCTGATATCAGAACTCCAGGAGATACAAATATTTTTACAAGTCCACTTGATAGTTCATTAAGGTTTTGCATAGCTAGTCCAATAATAAGTAATATTACAATATAGCCAAATACAATTATTTCATTTAATTTCTTGTGATTTAACATTTATCATACTCCTTTTAAAATTTCCTTTTAGATTATAGCATAGAGAAATATAAAAAGATAGACAGATTATTAGCAATTATGAAATCAAAAGTACTGACTTAATTGCAAAAGTAAATTAGACCCCTTTTTCAAAAACAGTCTAATTTAGTC
>CAZHLF010000256.1:0-1963 GCA_964532845.1 uncultured Tissierella sp. | reverse complement strand
CAAGAATTGACTTTGCAAACAATGTCTCATGATTTCCAGATAAACCTGATTCTAGAGAGCCTACTATTGCCATAGCCCCTATGCAGTAAACTAAAGATGCTGTTACAAACCCCTTAGAAAAGTTGGAGTCACCTTTTCCAAATTTCTTTTCCATTCCAAGTCCAAGATGATCAAGTTTTTTATCGATATCTAATGCTTCTCCAATTATACTTCCTATAACTATACTGGCTATTACCAATATAATATTATTAGCCTCAATTCCTCCCATTATACCAATAAGTACAACAGAGAGACCTATACCATTCATAATTGTATCCTTGTATGATTCCTTTATACCTTTTTTAATCCCAATGCCAAACAAAGCTCCTAAAATCACAGCTGCTGCATTTACTACAGTACCTAACATCAATAATCCTCCTTCTGCTTTAATAATTTAATGTCTTAAAAATTAAGTATATTCTCTAAGAATACACTATTTAGAAAAATTTTTCCATCAAAAAATAGAATCTAATATAGATTCTATTTTTTTCAAGCCACTGGTGTCCTAATGGCAGTACAGGCGACCAAATATCGCCCCTACTGTTATTCACTGATAAACATACTAAGCGATATGCACTGTTAGTTGTTCACTATATTTAATATTCTGGATATGGAATCTCCCCTTTTCCTTCCCTGGTAAAACTATTGGTCCAGGTTGGCATATCTGGCTTAGTACCGTCTTTAATCATCTTTTGCCAGCTTTCATCTGTTAGTCTCTCAGGTGATATAAACTCATGATAGCTAAATATGGCACCTCTTGTTAAATAAAGTTTACCATCTATTGGGACTACAACATATATTTCACTTGCTTCCCCAACTCCCGCTTCCATATATCCACCTTCGCTGTAGCTATTTGGTGCTATAGTATGGAAATCGGCAATTACTGCCATATTTCGATCTGTATCTGATGTTATCTCAAACCACCTGATACCATCTCCGGCAAAGGAGCTGGATAAGCTTTCTAGAGTTCCTCCATAGAATCCTATCTGAAAATATTCATCCTCTGTTAATACTTCATTATTTAATTCCTTAATAGAACAATGGATCAAGAATTGAAGCAGCTCTTCAAATTTTTCCATCTTTTCATCTATGGATTCAACTGCAATTCCTCTTTGGTTAAGATTTGCTCTTGAAAATTTAGTTAACCAAAGGAGCTTTTCATAGACTTCTACATTTGGCTCAACATATCCTACTGCAGGCATTCCTCCTCCACCCATTTCAGCACCACTTTGCTTACCATAAAGGATAGTATCATGCTTTAGTTCAGACCAACTGCCAAGAGCAGTATTTAAGTCCTTATCAGTCCATGCTTCATTGGTCATAAAGGAAGGATAACCTTCTGAAAATGGCTTTGTAAATCCCTTAAGTGTCCAAAGCCAACCTTGATACATATTGGATCTCCACTCCGCTTCTGTTACCATATCGAACTTTTTGACTAGATTATCAAAAACTATAGGGTATCTATCCCAAAGCTTATTTTCTTCCTTATCCATCTGAATTTCCTTGGCTCTTTCAGAACCCATAACCCCTATTATATCTAGACCTGAAGGAATTGGCCTTACCATAGGTTCTGTAAGTTCCTGTATGATTTCTGCATCCATTACATATCTTTGACCCATGAACCTAAACTGCTTCCCTACAGGTGTATTTACAGATGAATATTTTGCCTTTATTCTAGGCTCAGGTAAGGATTTGACTTCTTCATAAAGCTTATCAAGCTTTTCTTTATTACTCAAATCATTTATGTCAAAGTTTTCACCATAGACCTTGATTATTAAATCTGCATACTGATATATATTTAAATCATCACTTTTGCCAACAAAGAAATTCGTAGGCTCATAAATTAATTCCCATTTTTTAAAGAGGCTTTCTTCTGAATATACTCCATAGGTAATTAACAAAGCTTGCAGTGTCTGTTCTATAT
>CAZHLF010000255.1:0-1988 GCA_964532845.1 uncultured Tissierella sp. | reverse complement strand
GGACAGGAGTTTCCTCCCACTCGGCACAAACCTCCTGTCCCTCTCTCCCTTTTGTTTCCACTTGACACAGCGTTGCTATCGTGTCATAATCTTAAAGAGAAAAAAACAATCTTTAAATTGGTGCAGAGATACCAGTAAGATGATTATAAAAGACCCGGCTACTGCCTAAGAGGCAGAGGATATTTGTTAAAAAGCTAATAGAAACTATAATAGTTTCTCCAGAGCCTATTTTTTATGGTCTTATATCAATCTTGCCCAGGCAAGATTTTTTTATGGGTATTTTTACAGCCAAATAAGATAAACTAATTAAAAATTAGGAGGAATTATTTATGGCTAATTCAACAAAAGTAAAAGCAGTAGGGTACCTGCCAGATGAAAGACCCCCATTCTTAGAACTTATCTTCTTTGCATTACAACAGATTGTTGTAATGTTCCCTGCAACAGTTTTAGTTGCACTTATTACAGGTTTTCATGTATCAACTACTATATTTGCCAGTGGACTTGCAACATTAGGATTTATTCTAGTAACAGGACGTCAAATTCCACTATATTATGGTTCCAGCTTCTCATACATTGCTGCAATTGCATCAATCATGGGTGCAGAAGCATTTGCTGGTTACTCACTTAATGACAAGATTTCCATAGCACAATTTGGTATTGTAATGTCAGGCTTTATATCAATATTCGCAGGATTTATCATAAACAGGGTTGGAAAGGATGTAATAGATAGAGTCCTACCTCCTACAGTAACTGGAAGCATTGCAATGATCATAGGTCTTTCACTTTCAGCAAATGCAATGTCAAATGCAGGCAGTGTTCCGCAAGCATTAGCAAATATTCCTAACGCAAGTGATTACGCTTGGGTAATAGCAATCATAACTTTATTATCTACTATACTATACTCAGTTTACTTAAAAGGAAAACTTAGCCAGTTCCCTATCTTATTTGGTTTATTGACAGGATATGTAGCTGCTCTAATAATAGGTGGCATAACAGGAATAGATTTTGTAAACTTTAATACGATAGAATCAGCATCAATATTAAATTTACCAATATTCACATTCCCTAAACCAAGTTTAGCTGCTGTGGCAGCCATTATGCCTATAGCCATAGCTACTATTCCAGAGTCTACTGCACATATTTATCAATTGGATATCTACGTAAATGACTTGGCTAAAAAGAAGGGTAGCAAAAAGACGTATAAGTTAGAAGATAAGCTTGGATTAAACCTTATTGGAGATGGTCTTGGAGACATAATCTCAGGACTTATAGGCGGACCTGCCGGGACTAACTACGGTGAAAACATCAGTGCTATGGCATTGTCTAAGAACTTCAGTGTTCCAGTCTTAGTTGCTGCAGCTATGATTACTATGGTAATATCATGTTTCACACCGCTAATTAACATCATATATTCTATACCAAATTCTGTAATAGGCGGCCTTTCAATCTATCTATTTGGAGTAATTGCGGCTCAAGGAATTACAATTATGATGGATAAAAAGGTAGATATGTTTGAAGCTAGAAGCCTTGCAGTTATTGCTGTAATCCTTATAATAGGTCTTGGTGGTACATTCAACTATCCAAATAGTATGATCCCAGTATTCCACATGGAGTTTCCTGCAATTGCAACAGCAGCGGTAGTAGGAATTGTGTTGAATCTATTGTTAAACATAGGAAATGATAAAGAATAATAAGAAAAAGAGCAACTATCTATCTGTAGTTGCTCTTCTTTAATCTTTATGTATATGCAAAAATTTCAGGTCTTGTTATTTCAGGTTCAATAATATCTATTGGGTCTTCACTTACATTAGTATATGTAGGAATCTTACTATTCTGCTTGAGAGTTCCATATCAGTATACCTGAGTTTTATAACTCTTTTGTCACCGATAATTAATTGGGTTCCAAATCTTTTCATGGTGGTGTTATTTTAGTGGTACATAATTATATGTAAATACCATTTTGTCATTCTTATAGATAAGAGTGACAG
>CAZHLF010000254.1:0-2006 GCA_964532845.1 uncultured Tissierella sp. | reverse complement strand
AGTTCCTTTCCTTCATCCCGTGTTTTATCAAATATACAGCTTAAGTCAAATTCACCATCACTAATTATTCTACTTGTCTCTCTGATTCTATCAGCTCTAAATCCAACTCTATACTTTTCCTGAATATATTCAGTATTAAGTGCAGCTAGTTTTTCTGGAGAAGGAAAAGAGAAATAGTCCTTTCCATTCCAGGATCCAGCATATTCACCTAAGTCTTCAGAAATAAGCTCAACAGCCTTTTTTATTCTTGGGATCTGGTTGTTAGCTGATATGATAAAGGAAATTAGGGTTTCATATGGCTCTTGATTTAGGAGTCTCATACCTTGACCAAATTTTATAGCCTCTTTTAATATTGGGTCTTTTGACAATTCCTCTTTTATTGCAAAGTAATCTTTTCCTAAGTCAAAGTAGTTAAACCATATTGACTCAAAATCATCCTTATTGGTGTTGGAAATAATTATGTCATTGTCCTCTTTTTTAACGTTTATTACCTTTCCATAAGCTATTGTTGTATAACTTAAGTCCTCCTCTACATACCATCTAAAGCATTGTCCGCATTCGAAAATATGCTTAGGTTCAAAATCGAATATATTTTTTATTATAACTTTGTTGTTTTCTTCAATTATATTGTAATTCATAATAATCTCCTTAGGCTCTTTATATACAATTAATTATATCACAAGAAAACTTTTGTAGTATTGGGAATACTAATTTTGTTGTAATACAGAGGGAATGTAATTATAATAACTATATGTCTATTTGGCATGTTAACATAATCCACTCGTAGTTCTAAGAATCAGGAGGTTTTCATGGAAAAAAAATTATCATTTAAAGAGTATATTTATATAGCATCTATGCTATTTGGTCTTTTTTTCGGGGCAGGCAATCTAATCTTTCCTGTTTTCATGGGTCAAAGTGCAGGCTATAACGTATGGCTAGCAATAATTGGTTTTGTAGTTACAGGAGTAGGATTACCACTTTTAGGAATTGCTGCAATGGGTATTTCAAAGAGTAGTGGCCTTTATGAAATGGCAAGCCGTGTTCATCCATTATATAGTTTATTTTTTACCTGTGCGTTATATCTAACTATAGGACCTTTCTTTGCAATTCCAAGAACTGCAACAGTATCATTTGAAGTAGGAATTGCACCCTTGGTATCAGAACATAATCTTGGAGTATATTTAGGTATATTTTCACTGGTTTTCTTCTTAGCTGTATTGTGGTTTTCTTTAAAGCCATCAAAAATACTTACTTATGTAGGAAAAATACTTAATCCACTGTTTCTATTGTTCCTTGGAATTTTAATAGTTACTGCAATAATTAACCCAATGGGTGATATGGCAATGATTCAACCAATAGAAGCCTATCAATCAAATGCATTTTTTAAAGGAGTACTTGAAGGGTATAATACGATGGATGCATTAGCTGCATTAGCCTTTGGAATTATAGTAGTAAATGTAGTAAAGAATCTAGGTATTGAAGAACCTAATTCTATAGCTATTAGCACTATAAAATCTGGTCTATTATCTACAGTCCTTATGGCAATTATTTATGGATTTCTAGCCATAGTTGGAGCTCAGAGTAGAGGAATTATGCCATTAAGTGCCAATGGAGGAGCAGCTTTGGCTCAAATATCCAACTTCTACTTTGGAAGAACTGGTGCATTTCTTCTAGCAATAACTATTACATTGGCATGCCTTAAGACTGCAGTAGGACTTATAACTGCATGCAGTGAAACTTTTGTTGGCATTTTCCCTAAAAGCTTAAGCTACAAAAAATATGTTGTATTATTTTGTACTATATCATTCTTAGTAGCCAACTTAGGACTAAGCAAAATCATTTCCATATCAATACCTGTATTAATGTTACTATATCCATTGTCCATTACCTTGGTTTTATTGTGCCTTTCAAATAAGCTTTTTAATGGAGATACTATTGTGTATAAAGTAGTAACATTGTTTACTTTTCCTGCAGCCGTGTTGGACTTAATTGGTGCATTACCTTTA
>CAZHLF010000253.1:0-2100 GCA_964532845.1 uncultured Tissierella sp. | reverse complement strand
AATGTGAATTCCATTATTCATAAGCTTCTCCTTTTATCTAAAAACTAAATTATTTGTTGAAATCATCTACCTTAAAATTAATATAAAATCATCATAATTTTATTATAACTATGAAGTACCATTTTTTCTACATTTATATGATTTCTATATAAGTATAAACAAAAAAGGATATCAAAGATATCCTTATTATAAATGTTTATGGCCATTATGTCTAACTACTAAAATCCAATAACTCTCAATGGATCAATCAGTACTGTTTGTCCACCTATTTCAACTTCAACATACTCACAAACAACTTGGATACCTACTTTAGCTGCTTCTTCAATCATCTTGTCAGCTAGTTTATTAGTATCTTTAACTAGTTCATCGATTATTTTATTGATAAGCTTATAAGCATCATCGCTAGTTTTGTCAATATTTTCAACTTTGATAAGAGCATTTACAATCATCCTATCGATTTCATTATTTGTTCTCAGTACCTCTTTTTCAACCCAAGGGTAATCTTCACTAGCTGCAAAGGAAGTTGGAACAAACAAAGATAACACTAAAACAACAGTTAAAACACTACAAATTAGTTTTTTCATGTATCCTCCTTTTTCCCATTTACCCCGTAATAATAAAAAACTGCACGCCAAAGCGTACAGTTCCTTTTTCAGTAACCCCTTCGGCAACCCGGCTATCATAGTAGATACTTTAGACCCGTGGCTTTGCGTCCTTGATTTTCATCAAGTTTGCTATTATCGGAGATATGAGATTTTATATTTAATACAATTATATACTAAATAATGGAAGATTACAATAACAATGGTAAATTTAATACCAGCCTCTTAATTTCATAATATCTGCAATTCTTTTAACTGAATACATATATGCGGCTTTTCTCATTGATACATTATATTGTTCTTTAATTTTCCAAATATCATTAAATGAGCCAAGTAATAAAGCCTTTTCTTTTTCCAGTACATCATCTTCAGTCCAATAGTAGCCTTGTAGATTTTGTACCCATTCAAAGTATGAAACTGCAACTCCACCAGCATTAGTTAATATATCAGGTGAAATTGTTATGCCTCGATTGTTTAGAATCTCATCAGCTGTTGCACTAATAGGACCATTAGCCCCTTCACAGATTAACTTTGCATTAATTTTTTCAGCTATATCAACTGTAATAGCATTCTCAAGTGCAGCAGGAACTAAAATATCAACACTTAATTCCCAAAATTCATCAATGGAAATCTTTTTAGTCCCAGGGAAGTCTAAAACATCCTTATTAGCATTGTTATATTCGATTAAAGCTTTAATATCTATTCCATCTTGGTTATAAATTGCAAAGTCTCTCTTAGCTATTGCCACAACCTTAGAACCTAAATCTTGGATGCATTTAGCAGCAAAGCTTCCTACATTACCAAAACCTTGAACTGCTACTGTGGCATTTTTCATATTAATTCCAATTTTCTTGGATACTTCATTTGCGATTAGAGCTACTCCGTAACCTGTAGCAGCACTTCTTCCTTTTGAGCCACCCCATTCAACAGGTTTTCCTGTAATAACTCCTATATTTTGACTTCCGGTTAATTTTATATATTCATCTGTCATCCACGCCATAATTTGCCCGTTAGTATTAGCATCTGGTGCTGGAACATCTATTTTTTCTCCTAGATATCTATGTATTCCTTGGATGTAACCTCTTGATAGTCTCTCAAGTTCACCTTTAGAAAGAGTTTTTGGATCTACTGTAACTCCACCTTTACCACCACCATAAGGAAGGTTTACAACTGAAGTTTTGATAGCCATCCAAGCAGATAAGGCCATAACTTCATCTCTGTTTACATCTGGGTGGAATCTGATTCCGCCTTTTCCTGGACCTGCTACATCATTATATACTGATCTATAGCCTTTAAATACTTTTAAACTGCCATCATCCATTTTAACTGGAATGCTGATTTCAATAATTCTGTGGGGCTCTCTTAAAATCTCATAAACTGCAGGATTTAAATTTAGTACATCACATGCAATTTTCATTTGAGTTTGAACATTTTGTAAAGGATTTAAGTTTTCTATGGACATAGTAGGCCTCCTGTAAGTATCAATTTATTAAGTATT
>CAZHLF010000252.1:0-2125 GCA_964532845.1 uncultured Tissierella sp. | reverse complement strand
AGTATTCCACCTTTATATTCCTTTAGTGCTCTTTTTAGTTCTTCCTTAGCATCCACATCCAAGTGATTTGTAGGCTCATCTAGTAGTAGGATGTTTGATTCTTTATTCATTATTTTACAAAGTCTTACCTTTGCCTGCTCTCCACCACTAAGAACCATTACCTTTGATTCAATATGATTGGTAGTCAGGCCACATTTAGCTAAAGCTGCTCTTACCTCATACTGAGTCCAACCAGGGAAATCTTGCCATATTTCTTCAATACAGGATCTCTCATTCTTTTCTTTGATTTCCTGTTCAAAGTACCCGATTTGCAAAGTATCACCAAGTTCTACTTCTCCAGAATATGGTTTTATAATATTTAGAATAGACTTCATAAATGTAGTTTTTCCAATACCATTTGCACCAACTATTGCGATTCTTTGACCTCTTTCCATTCTAAGGTTAAGTGGCTTAGACAATGGAGAATCATATCCAATAACTAAATCATTAGTTTGGAATATCAATTTACCTGATGTTCTTCCTTCTTTGAATTTAAATTCTGGCTTTGGTTTTTCCCTTGCCAGTTCAATAATATCCATCTTATCCAACTTCTTTTGTCTGGACATAGCCATATTTCTAGTAGCTACCCTTGCCTTATTTCTTGCAACAAAGTCTTCCAAGTCTGCAATCTCTTGTTGTTGTCTCTTATATGCTGCTTCAAGTTGAGACTTTTTAGCCTCATATATTCTTTCAAAGTCATCATAGTTACCTACATATCTAGTTAATTCCTTGTCTTCTACATGATAAATAAGGTTTATTACACTATTTAAAAATGGGATATCATGAGAAATAAGTAAGAAGGCATTTTCATATTCCTGCAGATATCTCTTAAGCCATACAATATGTTGCTCATCTAAGTAGTTTGTAGGCTCATCAAGCATAAGGATATCAGGCTTCTCCAAAAGAAGCTTGGCTAAAAGCACCTTAGTTCTTTGCCCACCACTTAAATCATCTACATCCTTTTCCAACCCGATTTCATCTAGACCAAGCCCTCTGGCGATTTCCTCTACCTTGGAGTCCACTATATAGAAGTCATTATGGTCTAAAATATCCTGAATAGTTCCTACATCTTCTAATAATAAAGTTAGTTCATCCTCTGATACATCACCCATTTTCATATATAGGTCTTGCATTTCCTGCTCCATGTCAAATAAATACTTAAATGCACCTCGGAGAGCATCTCTTATAGTCATTCCCTTTTCAAGAACAGCATGCTGATCTAAATATCCTACTCTAACCCTTTTTGCCCATTCAATTTGTCCTTCATCAGGTTCTAATTTTCCTGTTATTATGTTCATAAAGGAGGATTTGCCTTCACCATTTGCACCTATAAGCCCTACGTGCTCACCTTTAAGAAGTCTAAAATTTACATCCTTCAAAATTTCTCTACCACCATAGCTGTGGTTTAGATTTGAAACCGTTAATATACTCATTTAATCAACCCTTCTATTCAATTGACAATTGACAATTGACAATAATTTTTGTATAGCTCTATAGAATTAACCCAAGATCCCTCGACTATGCTCTGGATGAAAGACGATCAAAGGTCACTACAATTGTTGTTCATTATTAATTTCTAATTGTATTTATTTATTAATTCTTATCTTACAATTGTCAATTGTCTACTGTCAATTGTCAATTGTTTCTTTAAATATCTTACATATATTTTGTTTAAATTTCAATAGAATAGTGTACAATATTAATAAGAAAAGGTTATAGAAAATACTAGCAGTTACTTTTCTTATTACTAAATTACGGCAATCCCATTAGAATGTTAGACTTTCCAATTAGTAATAGGAAAAAAGATTTAACTTGCTATTTATCCGTATTAAAGATATACTAAATAGGTTAAAGATTAAGGAGGACGATGCAGTTTAATGGAAAAAATGAGATTTGATGATATTAATTTATCACAAGAATTACAAAAAGGAATACAGGCTATGGGTTTTGAGGAGATGTCTCCTATTCAAAGTCAGGCTATACCAGTGTTATTGGACGGAAGAGACGTTATAGGACAGGCGCAAACAGGAACGGGAAAAACAGCAGCCTTTGGTATACCTATTTTGGAGATGACAGATCCTAAGGA
>CAZHLF010000251.1:0-2149 GCA_964532845.1 uncultured Tissierella sp. | reverse complement strand
TTTTCTTCTTTTGTTATTTGTGGATATCTTTAAAATTACATTTTGCAACTATCTACTTACTTGAATACTCCCATTATCTTTTCAGTAAGACTGCTACTAGCTACTTCAACTTCAGAGCCATTAACAGCAACGTAAACTATCTGATCTTTTTCAGGATAAATCATTCCAAGATTGTTTATTGCTTCTTCACTAATTTTCGTTGTACTTTTTAAACTTTCAAGTTCACCTTCAAGATTAGCCTTTAATTTATTTAGTTCAACTACTTCTTTTTCCATTTTGGTTATTTCTAATCTAACCTCAGTTATTTTAGCATATCCAACAAGAATAAACAAACAAACTATAAAAGAAATAATAGCTATGGAAAGATACATTCTCTTGTTAATGCTCTTTACATTTTTCCCTTTATGTGCAACTTTTGGTTTTGATTCTTCTATTGGTTTAGGATAGTAATTATATTCAGCTTTAGCTACTAACAACTTATTCTCCCCCTTGAACTTTTATACCTAAAGTTTTTCTGCAATCCTTAGTTTTGCAGAACGTGATCTTGGATTTGCATTTAGTTCCTCAGAACTTGCTGTAATTGGTTTTCTAGTTATAATTTCAATCTCTCGCTTTTTATCGCACATACACTGTGGGAAACTAGGTGGACAAACACAGTCCTTAAATAATTCCTTAAATGCTTCCTTCACAATCCTATCTTCTAAAGAGTGAAATGTAATTATTGCTAATCTACCACTAGGATTTAATATACTTACCATCTTATCTATGGAGTTTTTCAATACATCTAATTCTCTATTTACTTCAATCCTAATAGCTTGAAATGTTTTCTTAGCTGGGTGATGACCTTCTAAACGGACAGCTTTTGGTATTGCTTTTTTAATTACAGTTACCAATTCTAAAGTTGTGTCAATGGATTTCTCTTTTCTCTCATTTACAATAAACTCTGCTATTCGTTTAGCCCATCTATCCTCTCCATATTGGAAGATAATATCCTCTAATTCCTTTTCAGTGTAATTGTTTACAACATCCCAGGCAGTCAATGAGCTTGTACTATCCATCCTCATATCCAATGGTGCATCCTTATTATGTGAGAAACCCCTGGATTCTTCGTCCAGTTGATGTGAGGATACCCCTAGATCTAGAAGAATTCCATCAACCTTTGAAATTCCTAAGCCTTCTACTATGGATGCAATATTTTCATAATTGCTATGGACCAGTTTGAATTTACCAACATAGTCACTTAATACCTCATTTGCTTTATTCAGTGCATTTACATCCTGATCAATCCCGATAAGCATGCCTGACTTTAATCTCTTTATTATTTCTAGAGAATGACCAGCCCCACCAAGGGTGCCGTCAACGTATATTCCATCTTCTTTTATGTTAAGCCCTTCCAATACTTCATTTAATAAAACTGATATATGATTAAATTCCATGATTTTCCTCCGTTAAATTCCAAGTTCAGCCATTTTCTCTGCAATCGCATCATAGCTTAGGTTATCGTCTTCAGTGTAATTATTCCATTCTTCTTTGCTCCATATTTCTATCCTAGTTGAAACACCTATAACTACAGCATCTTTATCAAGCTTTGAATGTTCTCTAAGATTTGGTGGAATAAGAACTCTTCCTTGCTTATCAAGAGTACATTCAGATGCTCCAGAAAAGAAAAATCTTACAAAAGCTCTTGCATCTTTATTTGTTAGGGGAAGAGCCTTTAATTTTTCCTCTATAACCTGCCATTCATTTTTAGGGTACACAAAAAGGCAACTATCAAGTCCTTTAGTCATTACAAACTCAAGACCTAAGTCATCTCTAAACTTTGAAGGAATAATTAATCTTCCTTTTTCATCTAATGAATGTTGATGTTCACCAATAAACATACAACTCTCCGCCTTTTTTATTATTTTACCACTTTCCCCCACTTTGCTCCACATTTACTATATTCTATACCATTTTCTTAAATCCTTCTATACTTTTGCGAAATGATCTCTTTATTTTAGGACCTTGGTCCTATTTTTACATTATTCGACTCCTATTATCTATTATTGTCAAAAAAAGAAAAAAGACAGAGAAGATTCTCTGCCTTATTATAGGTATTAGTGTAAATATTTGTTATTTAAGCTTTGATGAAACTGCTTGCAGTTTCTAC
>CAZHLF010000250.1:0-2312 GCA_964532845.1 uncultured Tissierella sp. | reverse complement strand
TGAGGGGGAAATTTTGTGAAAAGTAGTAAAAGCAGACAAGCCAATATTAAGATTTACATTATTCCTTTTATAATTCTCACATTAATATTTCTAATGGTTGTCCAGACAATGGGAAGTAGCATAAGAAATTATTATTACAATTTGAAAAAGGATGAAGCTCTTAAAATTGCAAATAGTATTGCTATTGACTTGTCCCATACTGCAGAATCACTAATTACTATCAACCAACTTTTGGAAGATAAACTTATTACTATTTTAAAAACTGCTGATTTAACCAAAGATGACTATAGTAATGAGTATTTAAAAAAATTGGCTAATTTCTTTGAGCTTGACGAAATTTATGTTTATGATACTGATGGTGTTATTAAATATTCCAGTTCAGGGAAATATATAGGATGGACCTCATATGAGGGTCATCCAGTACAAAATTTTATTGATGGGAACCAGGATATATTTGTTGAGGATATCAGGAAAGATTCTGAAAGTGAAATGTATTATAAATATGGATACATAAAGCATGCAGATGGAACATTTATTCAGATAGGTATATTAGCTGAAAAGGTGAATAATTTATTGGAATCAGTAAGATTGCAGCGTCATATTGAAGAGATTGCTAATGATGAATCCATATTACTTATTAATGCTATTGATAAAGACTACAGTATAACGGCAAGTACTAATATAGGCTATCTTGGATCAAAATTATTGAACAAGGATATTATCAATGATATAAACAGCAATAGGCTACATGAAAGTTTCAATACTACTAATGGCTTTAATTTATACGAGATATTCGTGCCTTTAACTTATGGCTCAGACAAGGTAATGGCATTTCAAATTCAGTATTCAATGGATGAGATAGGTCCAATTATTAGAAAAAATATATTAATTGGTGTTGTTGGCTTGATAATTGTCTATTTATCATTGATTTTTGCCATTTTCTTGACTTTTAAAAGGGATAGAAAACTAGTTAGACTTGCTTATTTTGATAGTTTAACTAATCTTCCAAATCTATTATCATTAAAAGAGATATTATGGGAAGATTTAAAGAATAATAAGGATAATAAAGCAATATTAATGATTAGATGTGACAATCTAAGCCTTAATAATGCTACCTTTGGGTACGATTATGGCGATTTGATTCTTAAGGAGATTTCATCACGAATTAAAACTCTTGATAATAAGAACATAAAGTCATTTAAATTTACAGCAGAGAAATTTGTAATGTACATAAATAATTATGGAAAAAATGATGAGATTAATAATATTATCAATTTAGTTAAAAATAAGCTAGATTCTCCATTTACAATTAATAATATAACTGAGCATGTGGTGTTTAAGATAGGAATAATGGAATATAGTGTTACAGATAAGTCAATAGATGAAATTCTTCAGGATGCTACTATTGCCCTAAAGCATGCTACAGCAATAAATGATAACATTAGTTTTTATAATGAAGAAATGGAATTAGAAATCAAAAGAGAAGAAAGTGTTGAAAAAGAGTTAAGAATAGCAATAGCTCAGGAGGACATATCATGTATCTATTTGGTATATCAACCTATTATCGATGCTAAGACAGATAGGATAGATGGTTTTGAAGCCTTGGCTAGAATGAGTTCTAAGCAATTCGGATTCGTATCACCAGTTGAGTTTATTGATATTGCAGAGAGAAAGCAACTTATTATTCCATTAAGTAATTTAATATTAAAACAAGCCTGCTCATTTACATCAGAGCTTTTAAAAATTGGATTTAATCATATACGAGTAGCGGTTAATATATCCATTATTCATCTTTTGCAGGAGGATTTTGTAAGTAGTGTGCTGGATATAATTGAGGAAACAGGTATTAAAGGAGAAAATCTTGAATTAGAGCTTACAGAAACAGTATTAATGGAGAACTTCCAAATAGGCAATGAAAGACTAAAAGAGTTGAAAAATCAAGGAATTAGTATAGCCCTTGATGATTTTGGTACAGGCTATTCCTCTTTTGATAGAATCATAGAACTAAATGTTGATACTTTGAAGATTGACAAATATTTCATCGATGGTATTACAAATTCTGATAAGGACTTCTTAATCACAAGAGACCTTATTTCAATAGCTCATAGACTTGGTTTAAAAACTGTGGCAGAAGGCGTAGAAATTCAAGAACAGAAGGACTATTTATTGGAGCATCATTGCGACAAGCTGCAAGGTTATTTATTTAGCAAGCCAGTTCCTAAAGATGAAGCTATCAAGCTATTAAGCTCAAACTAAATAAAGGGACAAAGGGACAGGAGTTGTGTCCCACTATGTGGGACACTACTCCTGTC
>CAZHLF010000249.1:0-2332 GCA_964532845.1 uncultured Tissierella sp. | reverse complement strand
TTAAAGACAATGATATAAGGGACACAGATGAATAATCACACAGTCTGACGTCCCCCTGCCTTTGTCTTTAACTTCTTTTATACACTACCTGTCCATCTATAATAGTCATAAAGGTATGATAATCAACATCTTTAATTGGATTTCCGTCAAATATTACTATATCTGCGTCCTTTCCAGGTTCGATGCTTCCTACTCTGTCTGAAATACCAGTGATTTCGGCAGCATTTATTGTAATTGCCTTAAGAGCCTGAATTTCATCAAGTCCTGCTTTGTGGGCAAGGCCTGCACATAATGATAAATGATTTAGTGGAGTTACAGGTGAATCAGTAGTTATAGCTATTTTAACACCTGCTTCCACAAGTACCTTTGGAGTATCCCAAGATTTGTTTTGTAATTCGAATTTGGATCTGTGTCCAAATGTAGGACCTACAATTGCACCTTTACCTTCCTTAGCCAAGTCATCAGCTATAAGGTGTCCTTCTGAGCAATGATCAAGAGTAATATCAATATCAAATTCCTTTGCGATTCTAAGAGCAGTAAATATATCATCAGCCCTATGCGCATGTGCTTTTAATGGGATTTCTTTATTAATTACTGGAATCATAGCTTCAAGCTTCATATCAAAATCAGGTGTTTTTCCTTCTTCTAAAGTTTTTTCTTGTTTTACCATATAGACTTTAGTTTTAAATAAAGTCTCTCTAAGCAGAGCAGCAGTTCCCATTCTTGTCATAGGGGTTTTCTTTTGGGCATTATATACTCTCTTAGGATTTTCTCCAAATGCAACTTTCATCGCAACTGGATCCTTTAAAACCATGTCATCTACTCTATGACCAAAAGTCTTAATAGCCATAGCAGTTCCACCTATTACATTTGCACTTCCCGGTCCAGTGACAGCTGTAGTTACACCACCTTCATAAGCCTCTTTTAAAGTAATGTCCATAGGGTTAAGCCCATCTATAGCTCTTACGTGAGGTGTAACAGGATCAGTCATTTCATTGTAGTCTGCACCCTCAAAACCAATGGAGCTTTCATCTAATCCAAGATGACAATGAGCTTCTACAAATCCTGGAGTTACCATTCTTCCTTCAGCGTCTATTACTTCACAGTCAGAAGGTATATCAAGGGCTTGTCCTACTGCAACAATCTTTCCTGCATCAATTAATATTGAACCATTTTTCAGTATTTCACCTGCCATGGTGTAAATTAAACCATTTTTAATTAGTAGCATTCTATCACCCTTCTTTATTTTTTTTCATAACAATAGTGTAGCAGAATTTCTTTAGGTTGTCGAAATAATTTTCAAGCTCTAGGCTATTTAGTTTGCTTTCTTTATATAGGGGTAAACTTAAATAGATATAGTTTATAGGAGGATTAAATTTATGATACTAAATGATATGGTAAAGAAACAATTAGAACATAGAACTATTCGTGAATTTAAGGATGAAGTTATTCCTAAAGAAGTATTAGATACATTAATTGAAGTTGCCAGAAGAACAGCTACTTCAACAGGAATGCAGGCATATTCAATAATAAGAATTACAGATTCAGATATAAGAAAAGAAATATCCGTAATTTGTAATCAAGAGTATATAGCCAGGGCTCCGGAATTATTAATATTCGTAGCTGATCAATTTAGAAATCTTAAGATAGCAGAAGCTAAGGGATGCTTTGATGAGAGTGCTGCAAATATGGAGCGTTTCTTTCAAGCTTATACTGATGCATCTATAGCTGCTCAAAATGTTGTAAATGCTGCAGAATCAATGGGTTTAGGAACTGTTTATTTAGGTAGCATACTTAATGATTCTGAAAGGGTTGTTGAGCTGTTAAGATTACCAAAATTAACTTATCCTGTAGTTGGTTTAGGTCTAGGTTATCCAAATCAAGCTCCTCAATTAAAACCTAGAATGGATATGAGTCTTAGAGTATTTGAAAACACTTATACTGTATTCGATGATTATTTAGAAGAAATTAATGAATATGATGAAGAAATGAAAGGTTATTATGATTTAAGAGAAGCTAATAAACGTGTCGACTGCTTTAGTGATCAAGTAGTATCGAAGATTAGAAATGTACTTCCAAAGCGTCAGGCAATGTTCGAGATAGTACGTAAACAAGGCTTTAAAGAATTTTAAAGACAAGGGAAGTTTCACTAGTCTGGGTAACCAGAAAAGTTGAAACGCCCTCATGTCTTTGACCCTTGTCTTGATTAATAAATTAAGTTTCTATAAAACCTGTTGTTTGTAAAAATATGGTATAATGTAGGTGGAAAATTGAAATATTGGTAATGTAAAAAGTTTTATGAAAAAATAAGGACAATAAAGTTGCTTGAAAT
>CAZHLF010000248.1:0-2333 GCA_964532845.1 uncultured Tissierella sp. | reverse complement strand
ATTTATTATGATGATGAGATCTTTTCAACTGTAGAAGAAATATTAAATCTAAAAGGTATAAAGCTTTTAGGAATAGGAACAAATCTAACTTGTTATGGAGCTGTAATACCTGATGCAACTAACTTAGGAAGATTAATTAGTATAGGGCATGAAGTTGAGAATAGATTTAAGATTAAACTAGAGATCATTTCCGGAGGAAACTCCAGCTCTGTCCATCTACTTGGAAAGGAAAGTTTACATGGCATAAACAATCTAAGATTAGGAGAGTCTATAGTTTTAGGTACTGAAACAGCTTATGGAAAGAGAATTGAAGGAACCTTTGATGATTGCTTCATATTGGAAGTAGAAGTAATAGAAGTCAAGAATAAACCATCAAAGCCTACAGGTAAGATTGGTTTAGACGCTTTTGGAAATGTTCCCGAATATGTTGACCGTGGAATTAGAAAAAGAGTGATATGTGCTATTGGTAAACAGGATATAGATGATGAGAATATAATACCTGTTGATCCCCGTATTGTAATACTTGGAGGAAGCTCAGATCATTTAATTATTGATACTACAGAGAGTGAAAAGGATTATAAACCAGGAGATATAATTAGATTTAAGTTGAAATATTCTAGCCTTTTAAGAGCAATGACTAGTAAGTTTGTAAAAAAAGTATTTGTATGATTTTTATGGCTTTGGGGTTTAAATTAATATAGCATTAGGATGACATTCGTGATAAGATAAAAATTACTTTTTTTAAAAGAATATCAAGGAGGCACTAATGTGATAATAGATAAAGAGTACATGAAAAGCTTGATTGAAAAAAACTTACTTGATTATGTTGGTAGTAGAAGTGACACAAATTCTAAGGAAGAACATAATGTAGAGCAATTCTTTAAAAACTATTTCTCCAATGTAGAATATTTTAAGAAAAATCCAGAACATTGTGGCCTTTATGAAATACCTGGTGATTATCTCAATAGAAAAGTGCCTTGGCTACTCTTAAAAGGTAAGCGAGATAATACTATTGTATACATTCACCACTATGATATTGTTGAAACCAAAGACTATGGAACATTGGAACATTTAAGTTTAAAACCATATGAACTAATGGAAGCATTTAAAGAGAATAAGATGGAAATGCAAAAACAAGCCCATGAAGATTTAATAAGTGGAAATTGGCTATTTGGACGTGGTGTTAGTGATATGAAGGGTGGCGGTTCAATTCAGTTGTCACTAATAGAGGAGTATACAAAGGAAAAAGACTTTAAAGGAAATATAGTACTAATCGCTGTTCCTGATGAAGAAAACCTTTCTGCAGGTATGAGAGGTGCATCTTATCTCTTAAAGGCGTTAAAGGAGAATCATGGCCTAAATTATATATTGATGTTAAATACAGAGCCTCATGAAAGAGGAACTGATTTAAAGCCTACAATTTATGATGGCTCCATAGGAAAAATAATGCCAGTAGTATATGTTAAAGGGAATCTTGCACATGTTGGACAGATTTTCTCTGGATTAAATCCAATTAATCTTTTATCTGAGATAATTAGAAGAACAGAGCTAAATCCAAATTTCATTGAAAAGGTTGGAAATACAACTAATCCACCTCCCACATGGTTATATCATAAAGATAGAAAGCAGGTTTATGATGTATCATTACCAATAGCTTCAACAGGATATATGAGTATATTGCCGTTAAAAAGATCACCAATGTCCATTATGGAAGAATTAAAGGATATTTGTAATGAGTCTTTTGTAAAAGTGATAGAAGATATGAATGAAAGTTACAAGGCATATACAAAGGTTGCAGAAATTCAGTATGAAACACTGCCTTGGAAACCAAGTGTAAAGTTTTACTCAGAGCTTTACAATGAGGCAATAAGAGACTCAGGAAAAGCCTTTGAAGACGTTCATAAAGCTCTAATGGAAGATATAAAGGTTAAGTTCAACTCAGCTAGGATTACTACAATAGATGCAGCAAATGTAATAATAGAAAAGACTTTAGAATTTGTTAAGGATAAGAATCCATGTGTTATTTTAGCCTTAACACCACCTTATTATCCTAGTACAAATAATAGTTTAATTAAAGAGAAGGCTATTAAAGTAAATGAAGCTATTGAAGAACTAAAGGATTTTGCAAAGAAAAATTTCAATGAAGAATACCTTGTTCAAAATTATTTCACAGGTATATCGGATTTAAGCTATGCAATGTTTATTTCTGAAAAATCAGATATAGATTATATTGGCAAAAATATGCTTACGTGGAATGACATTTACTATATCCCACTTGATATAATTAAAGAACTTTCTATGCCTGTAATAAACGTTGGTCCATTTGGTAGAGA
>CAZHLF010000247.1:0-2427 GCA_964532845.1 uncultured Tissierella sp. | reverse complement strand
TTAGCAGCTTGGGGAACTCTTCCTTTATATAGGGTGAAGTTTCCCATATCCAGTAGATCCTCATTAAAGGTGCCAACTAGACCTGCCTTTTCAGATTCTCCAGTTATTAGGCTTTCTCCAATCTTATGGACATCAGGTTGAGCTTTTAATCTGTCTAGGGTTTCTTTATCTGCCTTTAGATATGCAGCATGCCAAGTGCCATATAAATCTAATCTCCCTTCCTCTTTCGTTCTATCTGTAGAGGCTTGAAAAATAGTAGAAGTTATAATAAATATAAAAGCCAGAGTTATAACTAGTTTTAGTAAAAGGGTGTCTTTTCTTCTACCATTCAAGCCTTTTTTAGCAATATCCTTCATTCTCATAATACATCCCCCTTTAAGACAAGGAGGTAGATTTATCAGAATCTACTATTGATGTAATTACTCCATCAGCAATGGTAATAATCTTATCTGCTTCTCTAGCTATCTCAAGGTCATGGGTTACCAGGATTAATGTTTGACCAAATTTCTTTGCTGATTCCTTCATTAGAAGCAATACTTCATTACCTGTCTTTTCATCTAGGTTTCCTGTTGGTTCATCTGCCAAGATAATAGCTGGCTTAGAAACTAGTGCCCTTGCTATAGCAACACGCTGCCTTTCTCCTCCTGAAAGTTCATCTGGATAATATGATAACTTTCCCTCTATGTCTAATGTTCTTAGAACCTTTTTGAAGTGTTCTTGATCTACTTCTTTTCCATCCAAATGCACAGGCATTAATATATTCTCATGAACTGTGTGTTCCTGAAGTAGATTAAAGGATTGAAATACAAATCCTATACGCCTTCGTCTTAAGACAGCAAGCTGACTATCCTTCAACTCAAAAACGCTCTCTCCTTCTAAATACAACTTCCCACCACTAGGTTTATCTAGACCACCTAACATATGTAAAAGAGTTGATTTTCCTGAACCACTCTTGCCGATAATGGCATAAAATACTCCTTCTTCTACTTCTAAATCAGAAGGTTTTAAGGCATGGACCTTTAGTTCATCCTTACCATAGGTCTTTTCTAATTTTTCTGCTCTTAGAATAATATTCCTTTCAGACATGGCTTTCCTCCCCATATATCCAGTTTTATCCATATTAAAGCCATGATATCATTTTGATAAGTTGATAGCAATGGTTGTAACCACATTGTAACCAAAAGTATTTTAACTATCTTCCTTACTTAAGAGTTTCCATTTCTTAATTTGGGTAAATAGAAGAACAAAGGTGGGATTGAAATGCTAAAAAATGGTGTGTTGTATAGAGATAAGCATGGAAAGCACATTGAAGAAGAATATCGTATTGAACTTTTATCTATAAAGGACTTAGAAGAGGTAATTTCCCTTCAAAACTATGTAGTAAGTACCCTTGAGAGAAAGGAAATCTTCTTTCCTGATACCTATGATAATTTATATGATGCAATGATAGAAGGAGCAATTATTTTAGGAGTATATAATAGCCAAAATAAACTTATTTGCTATAGATATGTAAGATTCCCTAAATTAAATAAAGATAATCTAGGATTTGATTTAAATCTCCCTGTAGAAGAATTGATCCATGTTTGCAACCTAGAATCAACTGTAGTAGATCCAGATTACAGAGGAAACCATCTACAGTATCTAACTCTGGAAGCCTTGATTCCATTAATAAAGGAAGAAGGTGCTAAGCATATGATTTGCACTATCTCACCTTTTAATATGTTCTCCGTAGATAATATTATGAAACACGGACTAAAGGTTAAACTTTTAAAACTAAAATATGCAACAAAATATAACGATGGTATTTGGAGATATATTCTGCATCGGTCATTTGAGGTTGAAGCTAATGGAAATATTTTAGATTCAGTTATTTCAGATATGGAGGATATCCCTAGACAGATTGAACTACTGAATAATGGATATATAGGGTTTGAATTGATTAGAGATGAGAAAAAGATTCAGTACGTGAGATTCCAATAGCTTCCACTTATTTTAATTAATAAAGAGCAAATCCAAGTTCATGGCGTCTGTTCCCAATAATTCAAAAAACAACTGCAACGATTGGCATATCGTTGCAGTTATTACAATAAGGTATAGCTATAATAGTATAGCTATACAGAAATTATTTAAGTAGTGGACATTTGCATCGAGGACATGCATCTTCTTCTATATGGCACAGGGTGGCACAGGCATTGCAAAAGATTATACTATCCTTTGTTTTATCATACTTTTCATAGGAATTGAGTCCTGCATGATGCCTTACCTTATCTCCAATTTGATAATAGTTATATAAAGTGTCATCATCTTCAGCAGTTATATTATGGTTCTTTCCTCTTTCATCTCTAATAATAACCTTATATTCTGTATAATATTTAATATAATAATCATTGTCGCCACTTCCTGTACTTTGGCGGCGATTTTTTTCCA
>CAZHLF010000246.1:0-2491 GCA_964532845.1 uncultured Tissierella sp. | reverse complement strand
AAGAGTCTCTTCGTCCAATGACTCTGTGTTTTCAATCATAACTACTCCACTTGCATTTTCTGGCAACATTCCACCTGTTGGAGTATATAAGGCCTGCCCATTTACAAGATCAGAGGATGGAACCTCCCCCATTCTCGTTTCTCCCACATTTGTTAACATAGAGGGTATAGCATATGTAGCACCATGAGTATCCTCTATAATTACACTATAACCATCTACTGTTGAACGATTAAATTCTGGAACATCCATGCTTGAGATAATATCCTCTGCTAATATCCTCTTTGTTCCATAGATTAAATCTACGTACTCAGTTTCAAATTGGTATTCTGAAAAATTACTTGTTATCATATCATTTGCTTCATCTACTGTAACTACATTAAAAAAATCCATTTACTCTGCCACCTTTCCAAAGCTTAGGTAGATTATATCATCACATATTCTCTCTGCTTGTTCCAAATTATGAGTTATTATTAATACTGTTCCTTGGTTTTCCTTGTTGAATCTCATTATTTCCCTTTCCATTATCTTTATAGATTCAGGATCGATATTTGATGTAGGTTCATCTAGTAATAATAATTTTGGATTAAATACCAAGGCTCTAGCAAGGGCTACCTTTTGAGTTTCTCCACCTGATAACAGATGTCCTTTTTTATCTATTAGCTCATCAATTTCTAAATTCTTTATAACTTGCTTAACTAATGCCTCTTCTTCTTTTTTATCGTAATTTCTCAATCTTAAGGGATAGGCAATATTTTCATATACCCTTCTTCTAAAAAGATATGGCTTTTGAAAAACATGTGTCATATTCTTTTGGACTTCTTTGTCCAACGCCCTTCCATTATAGAGTATATTTCCTTCAAATTCTTTATCCATCCCACTTATTATGTTAATAAGGGTACTTTTCCCTGACCCATTTGGGCCTGTGATTCCTGTAATCTTTCCCTCCTGAATTTCTAGGGATGGAATATCCAGTACTACCTTTTCTCCATAAAGCTTTTTTATATTTCTTAAATCTAGCCTCATCTTAATCCTCCTGACTATAGGAATAAATAAAGCTATGTATTCCAAAGGATATTATTAAAAGTATTAGTCCCAGAGCAATTGCCATAGGATAATCTCCCATGGAGTTCATCATTGATATGGTGGTAGTTATTACCCTTGTGTGACCTTTTATGTTTCCACCTACTATCATTACAGCCCCAACCTCAGATATTGCCCTGGAAAAAGAAGTTGCAATATTGACCAGGATATCTACCTTTAATTCTCTAATAATTAGTATGATGGAATCCTTGGTGCTGCCACCAAGGGTAGTTGCCACCCTATGTATTTCACTTCCTCTATTCTTAGCTAAGTTGTATGTAAGTCCTAGTATCAATGGTGATACTAAAAGAGTTTGAGCTATTATCATAGCCTTTGGTGTATACATTAAATCAAGATACCCTAAAGGCCCACGTCTGGATAAGAGTATTGCTATTATAAGTCCCACAATTACTGAAGGTATACTCATGGAGGTATATATTATCCTAGAAGCCATCCTTTTACCCTTATATTTTTTGATACCTAAATAAACCCCTATTGGAATAAAAATCAATGAGGCTAAAACAGTAGCTGAGCTAGAAACGATTAAGGAAAGAACAATAATCTTTATTATCTCAGAATCAAGTGAAATTAGAAGTTTAAGGGCTTCATAAAAGCCTTGTAGTATGTAGTCCATGGTATCACCTTCGGTGTAATTAATTGACAGTTGACAATTGACAGTTGACAATTGCTTGGGGTCTATCTTTTGGGTCTTAGACCCGAGATTCTTCGCTTGCGCTCAGAATGACTTGCGGGAGACCAAAGGTCTCCCCTACCAATGGAACTTGGACTGGCCCCAATGGTAGATTAATTGTCCATTGTCAACTGTCCATTGTCAACATTTTTTATTTAAAGTTTGGTATAAAAAGCGGTTGGCCGTATTCTTCTACACCGAATTCTTTTATTAAGGATTGGCCTTTTTCAGAAATCATCCAGTTCATAAACTCTATTGCGCCTTCATTGTTTATGTTTGCATTTTTATTAGGATTAACTGGGATGATACCGTATTGGTTAAATAGGTTTTCATCGCCTTCTACCACTATCTCAAGATCTAGATTGTCCTTTTGAGCTAAGTAAGTAGCTCTATCTGAAATTGTGTAACCTTGTTTTTCACTAGCTATTTTAAGAACATCTCCCATTCCAGCTCCTGCTGATAGGTACCAATCTCCTGATGGATTTGAAACATCTAGACCTACTACCTTCCAGATAGCTAGTTCCTTCTTATGAGTACCTGAATCATCACCACGGGAAACAAATCTTGCTCCATGGGATGAGATTGTTTGTAGGGCTTTAACTATATCACTTCCAAAGGTTTCCTGGTCTGGTAATGACCCTCCCTTTGGTCCTACTAGTATGTAATCATTATACATAACATCATGTCTTTCAGTACCATGACCTTCTTCAACAAAGGTTA
>CAZHLF010000245.1:0-2522 GCA_964532845.1 uncultured Tissierella sp. | reverse complement strand
ATTTAGATATACCCATAGTAATTCAAAATATCTAAGTGTACACAAAATGATTTTGGGTATAATGATGATAACGAAAGGAGAGATTAGATGCTAAAAGTAAAAGTATTCTCAGATTTTGCCTGCCCATTCTGTTACCTTGGAGCGGCACTTATGGATAGATTAAAAGAAGATGGAGTTCAATATGAGGTTGAATGGATTCCTTTTGAATTGGATCCTAATGCTCCCCTGGAAGGGATGGATTTGTTCCAAATATATCCTGAAGAATATGTAATCCGCTCCCTTGATATGCTCTCTCGAATGGGTAAAGAATATGGGTTAATTTATAATAATAAAAATGGAAAATTTAATACCCACAGAGCTCATCTAGGTGGTTTTTATGCCAAGGAAAATGGATTATATGATGAATATTTAAAAGCTATGTTTAAAGCATATTTTACAGATGGAATTAATTTAGGAGATAAAGATGTATTGAGCAAGTTGGCTGAAAATATTGGATTAAATTCTGAAGAAATGAACGCTTCAATAGATTCCGGTAAGTACAATGAAAGCTATAGAATAGCAAAAGAAGAAACTGAAAAATATAAAATTCAAAGTGTTCCTTCCTTCATCATTGATGATAGAGCTAAAATTACTGGAATTAGGGAATATAGTAAGTTTAAAGAGGAGTTTATAGAAATTTCTAAGGAATAATTAAAAGCCATTGGTCTCCAATGGCTTTTAACTTAAAAATCTTGTATCATCCAATAGCATCAATAGATGCTCTTCCATTAATTTTAGAATTGCATTCCCATCACTTATATTACTTCTAAGATTTTTTTGAATTTCTTTAATCTTCCCCTCATCCTTTAAAAGCTCCTCCTTATTAAATGGAAAATTGTCTTGAAGAGCCTGTATGTCTCTAAGGTCCTTGTTTATCTTGTTCTCAAAATCAACAATTCTCTTATCCATCTCAGAAATCGAAACTTCTTCAAATTCCTTCAATCCAAAGGCCTCATCATTAGCCAGCTTATAAATTATTTTTAAAAACTGAACTTCTCCATTTTCATAAGCAATATTTGCCTTTTCCCACAATGCTTTTTGAACTTCATTTAAATTAGGATGAATATCAGGAAGTATAAGCCTTGCAATGCTTTTGTAGTATTTTCTTAAGTCCTGATACTCCTCCTCTGTAAGTCTATCTACAGAATTAAAATAGCCTGCTATTTTAATTTCCTGTTCCTTGGAATCAATTATATCTAGAAATTCGCAAAATTCTCTTTTTATTTCAGCTTCGATTAATGATAAATTCACTTTATTGTTTTGACTAAGGGCCTCCTGTGCTAATTCGATTTTCCTCTTTGCCACTCCAAGCTTAATATCCAAATCATAAAGTTCATGCTCCAGATACCCAATCTTCACAATATACTGAGTTTTAAGATCGAAATACTTATGCTTCAGAAGGCATTCCTTATCTTCCATAACATTAACCATTCTGTTTTTTATCCGTTTGTACTTTAGAAGAACTTCTTCATAGGCTGATTGAATACTGGCTTCAGTCAAAATAACACCCCCAATTAGATGTGCATTGTCTTCCAAAGATTATTATATCTAATTGCATTATTTCTTACCTTCTCAAGTTCCTCTTCAGTTACCTGTCTAACTACCTTTGCAGGTGAGCCTATTACCATGGAATTAGGTGGTATGATTTTTCCTTGAGTTACTAATGCTCCTGCTCCAATTATACAATTGTCACCAATTACTGCTCCATTTAATACAATTGCGCCCATTCCAATGAGGCAGTTATCTCCAACAATACATCCATGGATCAGTGCATTATGACCAACAACAGTATAATCTCCTAATATTGCCGGTATTCCCGTTTCGTTGTGAACTGTAGCATTGTCCTGAATGTTTGTGAATTTGCCTACCTTTATAGGAGCTATATCACCTCTTAAAACTGCATTGTACCATATACTGGAACCTTCACCTATAGTTACATCTCCTATGACAACAGCAGTTTGTGCAACAAATGAATCCTTATCTATATTTGGTTTTTTATCCTTAAGTTCTCTAATCACTTATCTCCCTCACATTCATATTTATCTATGCAATATTGATATTATACCATGTTAAATTCTTTCTATATAACAAAATATGAAGTGAAGTGCAAAAAGGTACAATACTATTGTAATTTCTTTGCCTTTTCAACATACTCTACTGGTAAATCCCAGTCTTCATATCCCTTTAAAAGTATCTGATAATAATGCTCAGGTGGCGCTTCAAGCTTTTTATCTATCATACTATATGCAAAAGCATCGTAACGATTACCTTTTTCATCTTCTACCTCTACAACAATTCTAGTATATAGATCTGGATATCCTTCTAGCCTATCCAACTCAAGAAGCTCCTGCTTTGATATTACATAAAGAGCACCATAAACTTGTTCTCCATCATTTTGGATAATATCAGCAAGCTCATTAAATACTAGCTTGTAATTCTTAAGAAATACTTTCTTTACAGCTATAGCGTCAGGACATCTGGAT
>CAZHLF010000244.1:0-2544 GCA_964532845.1 uncultured Tissierella sp. | reverse complement strand
CTATTAATCTCATTAATTTTATAGGGTATTGTGGATCTGTTGCATATCCTGCCCTCTTTAGTGCCCAGGCACCTTGGTTGTAATCAAACATTACATTTCTAAAGTCAGTATATCTGTCACGCTTTAAGAATTCCTTATGGTCGTTCCAGCTTTCATTTACACTGTTATATGCTCTAAACTGGGCATCTACTCTGTAGGTTATACCATTATATACTTCCCAGGTATTGCTGGTGACAGAGCCTTTAGGACCTGAACCCTTTATACCAAATAGGTTGTTGGAAAGAACTCCTGTATATTTATCAACTGGAACGCTTTGACCCCAACCTGTTTCAAGAATTGCCTGAGCTGTTTGAAGTGCAGCACTCATTCCTGTATTTTCATAGGAGTTTCTCGCCAAATTAGAAGCCATTCCAAGGAACTTGTCCTTTTCAATTACTGGTTTTGGTCCATAAGTTTGACCAAGATATACTCTAAATCCTACTTGCTCTGAATATATTTTTTTACCACTATAATTTCCTTCTGCTTGAATTAGGACATTTCCTGCATCACTTGTAGTTGGTTTAAAAGTAAATTCCGCATTTGGTGCCAGGTTAGACGCTAAAACTCTTCTAGATCCAGTTTTGCTATTTACCAAAACATAATTTACACTATCTAAGGTAACATTACTTGATATTTTTACTTTAGTTTCTCCTGTTACTACCTGATTTGGACCAATTCCCTCAAGAAGAACCTTTGGACTTCCATTAACAGTTACCTTAACAGGATCACTATCATAGACCACTCCCGAGGCTATTACCCTTACAATTAACTCCTTAAGTCCTGAATCTTGTGGACCAGGGAACCATTTATATCCACCATATGGAATCGTAGCTATTGTGGATATTGTTCCGGTATTTACATCCCTCATTAAAAACTGAGTTTCACTGACTGGAAAGTTTCTGTTGGCTATTAATGTTACAGCATTACTAATGGTTGAGCCTTCCTTAACTCCACCTAGTTGTAGATTTCTAACTAAGTTAACTACCACATTAACAACAGGTGAAGGATAAGCATTATCCTTTGAATCATATGCAATTACCCTGATGGAGTGATTTCCATTTTGAGGTGTTTCAGGACTCCATGTAAAACTTCCCAAAGGATCCTGAATATCTGTCAATGTTGTTTTGCCGTTATCTAAATTAGTTATTTCATATTTAACATAGTGTGGTACAAAGTTTAAGTCAGCTGATAGTGTTACATTTCCAGTAACAACTTGTCCATTATTTAAGCCTTTTAAACCCACTTGTGGACTTACGTTTATATTTACAGGAATGGAATCTCCACCTACAAATTTACCGTTTCTGTCATATACAGCACCTACTAAAATTTTGTTGCCATTGTCTTCAATCTTTGGATTCAATGTATAGCTGCTATTTATCCCATTTCCTCTTGATACTATGAATCCTTTACCTGTACCAGGTTCTAGAAGCAAGAATCTCACTTCATTGCCATCTTTAATAAAGGAACTTGATGTTCCCAGTTGAAGATTTGTTTTACCTGTTATAGTTTGACCTGGAGCTACAGTTAATATCTTAATATCGAAGAAATCAGTCGCTTCACCTTTTTTACTGGAATCTACAATTACAGATCTAGTATTATCGTTCCAGCCAACAGATATGTCAAGGGCATTGGATACTAATCTTAAAGGCACAAAGGTACGATCATTATATATCTTAGGAGCAACATCGCTTACATCATAGTCTCCACCATTGTCATATTGGACAAGATGGCTTCCAATTCTTAAAAGTACAGAATTATTGCCCTTTTGAACATATACACTTCTTTCATCCTGGTTCCAGGTAACAGTGGCCCCCAGCTCCTCAGATATAAATCTAATAGGTACCAAGGTTCTGTCGTTTTCTATTATAGGGCTGGATAGCCTGGTTATATCATTTCCATCAACTATTAGCTTTATAGGTGTTGCTGCCACTACATGCATATGTGCAGGCCCTCCCAATGCTATAAGAGCTGCTGTCATAGTTACTAATATATTCTTCTTAAAATTCCTCATGTATGTCCTCCTTATCATAAAATATTATATATTTGATCACACCATCAAAAATGAGGTGAAGTTAATCTCCACCTCTTTATTTTATCATATTTCGACAGAAGGACATGTTACAAAGTTATTACATTAGTATTTTAAACCCGAGATTCTTCGTCAGCATTGATTATTCTGTCCGTCTCAGAATGACCGACGACCAAAGGTTGCCGCTACAACTATTCACTATTCACTCTTAACTATTCACTAGTTTCTATCAGTCATTTGCTTTCATGGAATCTACCATTTCTATATTCTTTAATTTCTTCTTCATAAAGATATTAACTATAAAGGAGAATACCATGGTTATTATTCCAGCAAATACATAGCTTAAAGGAAAGATGCTTCTTCCAAACATATACTCAGGGTTTTCTACTGTTGCTATTACGAAAACATGAAGGAACTTCCCAAGTACTAGCCCTACAAACATACCAATTATGGTAAGTATCCTAGTTTCTCTGAAT
>CAZHLF010000243.1:0-2552 GCA_964532845.1 uncultured Tissierella sp. | reverse complement strand
TGAACATATGTTTTTTTGAAATTTATTTTAAATTATTTTTCATGCGTTAGCCGTGATGAATGATAAATAATAAAAAGGAGGAATCATATTTATAGTTTCGAGTAGAGAATATACGATTAAGTCTAAAAGCCTAAATTGAAGCTATCTCTTCTTTAACTTTCTTGTAACTTATGGCTTCTTGTTTACATTTTCTAGAGCATTCCATACAGATTAGACAATCATTCTTAATAATCTGGTGATGATCATCAAATTTTTCAACGGCTTTTGCTGGACATACTCTCATACAAACGCCACAGTTATTGCATTTGTCTGCATCTACTATCATGCTAAATTTGGATGTCTTTGCTGGTAGATGCAAAATAGTTCCATATGGACACAAATAACGGTGCCATAATTCTTCGGGAAAAATAAAAGTAAATAAAATACCTAGTACAAACATAATAGGTAAAACTGGCAACTTCTTTCCGGTGATCATTGTAAACATAAAAACTAATACAAATAGACCTAGGCCCAAGTAACGGACCCATGATTTAGTGAAGAATTTAGGTATCTTAATGCTTTTAATTTTAAGCTTCTTTTTAATCCAGGTTACACCAATCAATGCAGTATTGATTGAACAAAACCATCCACAATAGATACGACCTAGTATAAATGAAGAAACAATACCTAAGAGAAAGACACCCATCCATAGCTCTACTCTACCCTTAATAATCAATAAAATAAATAGTGCAAGAAATATTATTTGAATTGCACGTTGAAATGTTTTTTTCTCCAAAACATAACCCCCTTCTAAGTTCTATCTATCATTTTACTAAAGTGGAAGGTATAATAAAGTTACCAAGGTAACTAATTAGAGGTGATTACGATAAAAATTAATTCTTATGTTGATATTATTTCTAAGATTAATCTCTTTAGTGGTTTTACAAAAGATGAGCTTACTTTGATGCTTGATTCACCTAAGTGCAGAATACGTCAGTATGATAAGGGACAAATCATTCATCTACAAAATGAGCATTGTAATGAAATGAATATAATTCTAAAAGGTAAGGTATCTGTTCAGAAGATAGATGAAAACGGAAATATTCTTAAAATATCTATTTTCTTAGGTGGTGATATCTTAGGAGCAAATTTGATATTTTCACATAGGAATTCTTATCCTATGACAGTAGTAGCTGAATCCAAAACTGTGGTACTTCATATGCATAGAGAGTTGATACTGGAGCTTAGTCAAAGAAATCTCCACTTTATGATTGGATTAATGGGTGCCATATCTGATAGAACATTGATATTAACGGAAAAAATAGACGCTATTTCCCTAAAAACCATAAGGCAGTGTATTTTAGATTATTTGAAGTATGAATGTTATCTTCAACAAAGTAATACAATAACACCTGGTTTTACTAAAAAGGAATTTGCGGATAGACTAGGGGTACAGAGAACCTCATTGAGTAGGGAGCTTAATAAGATGAGAAAAGATGGTCTAATAGAATATGATGCTCGAACCATTACAGTGATTGATTTGTCGCTGCTAAAAACTATTTAGGGATTATCTTAACTTTACAAGTTTCAGCGGTATAACGAGGTTTATATGTCTCCCACTTCTATAAGTGGTCGGGTTTCTTATTCTTCAATAGGTGGTTGTCATAATCACTCACCTGATGAACAAACCAAGTGACCAACACCAATCAAAGAATGGGTTGTCTACTTATCGTTGCAGCCGAAAGTAGAAACTGCAAGCAGTTTCATCAAAGCTTAAATAAAGGTATGTAAATTATTGACTTTCCCAAGTCTGGAGGTTTTGATATTGGATGAATTTAAAACAATGAAAGATAGAATAGAGAATTTAATAGACAAGGCTAAAGTATTATCATCTGCTAATCCTGATGAGGCCTTGGAACTAAGTAGACAAGCCCTTTCACTCTCGAAAGACTTGGGGGATAAGAGACTAGAAGCTTATTCCCTTATATCTCTTGCATTATCTTATAGGATTAAATCTGAGATTGGAAATATACTTGATACTAGTCTGGAGGCCCTGAATATATTTCAAGAGTTGAATGATGATCATGGAAAAATAAAGGCTATGAATCTAACAGGTATAGCCTACTTCTATAGCTCCATGTATGATGAAGCTATGAAAAGTTTTTTAAGTTCTTTAACCCTGGCAAAGGAGTTAGAGGAGAGTTTCTTAGAAAGCTGCATTCTCAACAATATTGCTGAAATCTATAGGGAAACCTTATCTTATAAAAAAGCATATGAATACTTTGAGAAGGGATTACATATTTCATTGGATAATGGATACAATCTAAATGCAGCAGCTATATATGGTAATATGGGTGATATCCATATGAGGGAAAAAAGATATGAAGAAGCCTTGGATTTCTTTACTAGGGGGTATAAATTGCTTCAAGAAATAGATGAACCCTTGAATATTTCTGAGATGGAAACAAGAATTGGAAGAGTATCTCAATTAATGGGAAATAAATCATATGCTGAGAAATCCTATATAAAAGCTCTGGAAAGGCTGTCAAAGTTAAATCATAAATACTTTGCTA
>CAZHLF010000242.1:0-2563 GCA_964532845.1 uncultured Tissierella sp. | reverse complement strand
CAAACAAGACTGGGATAAAGGAAAGTGTTATTAGGCCATTTATAGAACCTTCATCAGTATAGTACCATGGACTTCTTCCAATCAGCTGTATTAATAGAAAACCTGAAGCATATTCTACAAGGTAGATAATAATAGTGTATATCAAGCCTCTAAGGAATATATTTCTTTTTCTTAATGCATTATGAATAGGTTCTAGAAATACTGCCAACCCGTATATAAAGAACATCCAGATATAGGAATTGCCCTTCATAGTTAAGTCCATTCTAATCAATGCCATAAAGCCTGTAAAGAATATCTCTAGACAAATACCAAATAAACCATAAACAATAAATTTAGTTATAGTTTTTTTCCTTTCCATATACTTATTATGGATAAATGGATTCTTAGTATACATTCTAGATTTTGGTATTAATGCTAATCGAAGGTGAAACCTTCACCCTCTACCTCAGTTATATGGGAAATAGATACAAAAGCTCTATCATCAATTGCTCTTACGAAATTTCTTATTTTAATATATTCATTTCGTTCAACGATGGTATTAATTATGACCTTATCCTCATTTGAATAACCACCAGTTGCGTGATATAGGGTAGTACCCCTAATAAGTTCTTCAATAATAAACTTATTAATTGCTTTATGTTCTTTGGAAATAATAATCATATTGATTTTAACGTTAAAACCAGCAATAATTTTATCAATAACTTGAGTATAAACAACTACACCCAGAAGAGAATACATACCAATTCTTGGCCCAAAAACAAAGCCTGCAGCAAGAGTGATTAGGAAGTCAGGAATCATCAAAGATTTCCCCATATCTATGTGAAAATACTTATTTATAATCTTCGCTACAATATCAGTTCCACCAGTAGAAGCATTTTGATTAAATACAATACCTACTCCAACACCTGTAATTAATATTCCAAAGGTAAGATTTATAAACAAATCATCTGTAAAAGCTTCCTTCATCGGAGTTAATCTCTCAAGAATCCCTAACAGTGCTGATAAAGAAAGACTCGAGTATAAGGTATAACCTCCAAATTCCTTTCCTAAAACTATAAAAGCCAAGGTAAATAGAAGGATGTTTATAATAATAAGAATCACACTATAGCTAATACTAGGTATTAGATTACTAATTACCATGGCAAGACCTGTCGTACCACCTACAGCCAGGTTTGAGGGTATGAGAAAGAAGTAAAGACCACAAGCCAGGAGTATTAATCCAATATTAATAATGATAAATTTTTTAAAGTCAAACTTCAAAACAACTCCTCCTATAACAGTATTAAGACGCATCTTTACTTAATTATATACTATTTTAACACTACAGTGTTAAAACTATGTTGAGAAATGGAAAAAATTCATATTCTAAGTGTTTATTTTTGTTTTAGTAACTAGTATGATGGTATAATGGTCTTAAGGACTTGGAGAAGACCTTAATTATTAAAAATGAGGGAGAAAAGATGAAGAATAAAAGAAAAATAATATTTATATCGGGGATACTGGTACTTATCATGGCTTTGTCAGGATGTGCTGCAATTTTGGACAAACTAGCTGTCCTTCGTGGAGATTTAATAGGAAATAGGTTTGAAATTTCAGTATATGATCACTATGCAAATAAAACTCTGGAAACCAATGGAACTAAAATTACCGTTGGACTATTAGAAAATGATGCCAATAATAATGTTGAATCTACAGGATTTGAATCTAGTGTACTAGAGATAACAATTAATGGGAAAGAAATGCTTCAGGTAGGTAATACAGTAATATTTGCTGAAGAAGGATTAGATATGGTAGAGGACTTCCAAACTCCAACTGATATAGATGTAAATAGTGGAGGAGGTTTTGTACCACTTGATAGATTTATTAATGATTTAAAAAATCAAATAGGTAAAGAAAAAACTATCATTATCTCAAGTCAAATGGGAATTCCAATAGGTGTTTATCAGGGAGAGAATGTTTATGTTACAGTACCAGATGATTTGCCAAAGATGACAAGACTAAATATTGATGGTAGAAGTCTTTATATCCATAGAGCAAACTATGTAATAATTGATACTGACATGATTCAGTAAAAACTTAAAAAACCTCTTACAAAGTTGTAAGTTGTTGGAAATCGAAGGTCAATAGTCTGAATAAAAGAACTTTTTTACAGAAACGCTTTCCTTCTGAATATGTTGAAATGTACACGTTTTCCTGAGTTGACATGGTAATAATAATGTTTTATCATGGTCTTAAGAGTTCTAAGGAGGGAAAACAAGTGGAAAATGCATCAGTATTGGTGAATCGTTCTATTGCATCCAAAACTAAGACATCAAAGAAGAATGATCCAATGAAAATTATGGGAACAATAATCGCGATTAAAGTTGTATTAATAGCTGGACTATATCAGCTAGTAATGGCTTTAATATAGTATTATTACAAAACCAATTAAAATTTGTATTAGGAGATAAGTCAAAATGGCTTATCTCCTTGTTTTTTTCCAATTCTTCTTTGACAGATTTATCAAAGAAGCTAACAAGAATACTCCTTCCTCTATAGGTGGGAGATGAATTGTAAAAATATT
>CAZHLF010000241.1:0-2575 GCA_964532845.1 uncultured Tissierella sp. | reverse complement strand
GGCTTCAGGCAACTATTCAAAAGATGAGTTATTCTTTTCTGGAAAGCTTATAAGCCATCCTAATAGTTTTGAAATTAAAAAATTTATTGAAGAGAAAAATAAAAAAATAATATATTTATCAGATGATGAAATAGTTGATTTAGGCACCATAATTACCCTTAACAATTGCTAAAATTACCTTGTATACCGATTATTCAAGAGAACATACTATTAGGTAAGGGAGTGATAATGTGGAATCCATTAGAATTGGTACTAATCTTACGGAAGAAAAAATAGAAGAAATAATCTGTTTCAATTCCTTTAGTTCAAAATTGAAAATTAGTAAGGAGACCATAAGTAATAGTGATTTTTTAGTTTTCAATATAGATAAGCATAGATTAGAAGAGGTTGGGCAAGTGATTTCTATAGCCAAACTTATTCAAAATATAATAAGTAGATATTATATGCTGCAAATTATTAGAAGTAAGCTCTTCGACTTGTTAATAGATTATGACAATGATGATATAAGCTATTTAAGTCAAGAAGTGTATGCTGTATTATTGGATGATATCCATTTTAGTGAAGAGAAGAAACAGATTACAAATGAGATAGTAGATTATCTTTTGGAGAATAATACACTTATATTGGATGGCTACCTGAGATTTAGATCAAAATCATTTGAAGAGTTATCGGATAAAATAATCGACAAAGTAATATTGGATATTCAAAAGGAAAATGAGTATGAAGATTTTATTGAAATGTTGCAGTTTTATCTAGATTCTCAAATACCAAAAGTAGATACTGTTAATGTTGTTATAAATAATGACGAATTCACTATAGTAGATAAAAAAGGAAATCCAGTAGAAAATGAGTCTATTAGGGCAATTATTCAGGAATATGAAGTAGAGGATATTAGTAGAGCGGATATACTTGTAAGCTCTTTGATAGTTCTTGCTCCAAATAGGGTTATTGTTCACATTAAAAATGATAAGGAAAAGGAATTAATGCAAGTCCTTAAAAGGATATTTACCAATAGATTAACATTCTGTTATAGCTGTGCTATATGTGATATCAATTTATTGAAAGCCGATGATTAGAGTTGAGAAATCAACTCTTTTCTTTAAAGTTTCATTTGATAATCCAATAAAAAATGGTATTATATAATATATGGATAACAGGAGGGAGAACGATGAGCGTAAATATTGTTAAACCATCAATTTTACCTGGTTTTATGGAATTAACACCTTCTAATCAGATATTATTTAATAAAATGATGGATATAATCAGAAAAAACTACGAAAAGTTTGGCTTTTTACCTATTGATACACCTTTGATTGAAAAATCTGAAGTGTTGTTAGCAAAAGGTGGGGGGGAAACTGAGAAGCAAATATATAAGGTGGTTAAAGGCGATACAGATATGTCACTTAGATTTGACCTTACTGTCCCTTTAGCGAGATATGTAGCACAGTATTATTCTGAATTGAACTTTCCTTACAAAAGATATCATATAGGAAAGGTTTATAGAGGAGAAAGAAATCAAAAAGGAAGATTTAGGGAGTTTTATCAAGCGGACATAGATATTATTGGGAATGGCAGTCTGGATATTATCAATGATGCTGAGATTCCAAGCGTAATATATTCTACTTTTAAGGAACTGGGCTTTGATTCATTTACAATAAGAATCAATAATAGGAAAGTATTGTCCGGGTTTTTCAGAAGTCTGGGGATTGAGGATTCTACTTACATTTTAAGAACTGTTGATAAGCTTGAGAAAATAGGATTAGAAAAAGTAAAAGAAGAACTTTCTCAAATAGGGATACCTCAAGAAAACATAGATAAGATATTAGGGTTTATATCTATTGAGGGTTCAAATGATGAAATAATCTCAAACTTGAAGTCTTTAGGCATTGAAAATAAATTGTTCCAGGAAGGCCTAATGGAACTGGAACAGGTAGTTAAATACATTAGGGTGTTTGGCGTACCTGAAGAAAACTTTGCTCTAGATTTAACTATTGCAAGAGGATTAGACTACTATACAGGGACTGTATATGAAACGATATTAAATGATTATCCAGGGATAGGAAGTGTATGTTCAGGTGGTAGGTATGATGATTTAGCTACTTATTATACAAAACAAAAATTACCTGGAGTAGGTATATCTATTGGATTAACAAGATTGTTCTACCAGCTGACTGAAGCGGGTATCATAAAAAGTACTGATTATTCATTGACTGACGTATTGATTGTACCTATGGATGGCTATATGGATTATGCTATCAAGGGTTCTAAACTATTAAGAGATGCTGGCGTATTTACCCAAGTTTACTTTGAACAAGGTAAAATTGGAAAGAAGTTTAATTATGCTGATAAGCTAAATATTCCATATGTTATAGTTGTCGGACAAGAAGAAGCTGATAATAATACCTATTCCTTTAGAAACATGAAGACTGGAGAACAAGAAAGCCTTACAATGAATCAAATTATAAATATTTTAAAGTAATTTGGGTATAAATAGTAGGACTTGACAAAGAAAGTATTCATAGAGCTTCTGTTTCCGTGGTGGTTCAAAGTTGCAACATCAACTGCGCCGATTACC
>CAZHLF010000240.1:0-2593 GCA_964532845.1 uncultured Tissierella sp. | reverse complement strand
CATCTGGATTGAGACTGGAGATAACTCCAAGGGAGTATGCACCTTTTAGTCTTTCAACCGCTTTAAAAACAGCCTCGATTAAACTTCCTTCATGATATAAATCAATTAAATGTGCTACAACCTCAGTATCAGTATCTGAAATGAAGTTATAGCCCTTTTGAATTAGCTCTTTTTTCAAAGTTAAATAGTTTTCTATTATACCATTGTGAACTACTGCTATAGTTCCCATTTCATTAGTATGGGGATGGGAGTTTATATCAGATGGCTCTCCATGGGTTGCCCACCTTGTATGTCCTATTCCGATATTTCCATCCATAGGTTTTTTATTTAGACTATCTCTTAGATTAGATAATCTTCCCTCAAGCTTTCTATATTTTAGCTCTTTTTCATCAATAACTGCAAGTCCTGATGAATCATAGCCCCTATACTCAAGCTTTTCCAAACCTCCAAGAATTACTTCTGATGCATCCTTTTGGCCAATATAGCCTACTATACCACACATAAAATTCCTCCTTATTTATTTATAAAGAGAGATATCACTTGAATTTCTTTTGTTCTGGAATCACTTCCGGTTTTTGTGAAATTCTTGGATTGTGAAACCCTTGGAGCATCCGCCGAATTTTCGATAACTCCAACCCTCGTCAGCCTATTTGGCTCTGGCGCTTTATTTTAAATATCTCTCTAGATATTATACTAATCTATAGTAATTTGAGTTACTAAAGCAAACTTTAGGAACAAAGGTGTCGGTTGCCTTTTTGTCCAATTAGCTTTAGCGAATTGTGACAAAACGGACAGCGAAGTTCGCTTCAGCGAACGTAGGAGTAAGTGTAGCGAACGTTCCTTTTGTTGCTTGGCTTAAAAAAACGTCGGATGGCCGACGTTTAGTATTTAACTAATGTGTTAACATGATACTCTTTAAGTTTGTCTCTTCCACCAAGTTCTTCTAATTCAATTAAAAATTCCATAGCTACTACTTCTCCACCAAGGGATTCAATCAATGCTGCTGCAGCTGCAGTTGTACCAGCAGTTGCCAATAAATCATCTACTATAGCTACCTTATCGCCTTTTGATATAGCATCCTTGTGTATTTCCAAAGTATTTTTTCCATACTCAAGCTTGTACTCATAACTTGCTGTTGGAGCTGGAAGCTTGCCTGGTTTTCTTATTGGAATAAATCCTACTCCAAGACCATATGCTACAGCTGCACCAAATAGAAAACCTCTGGCTTCAGGTCCTACAATATAATCAATTTCCATGTTCTTTAAATCATCAATAATAAGGTTTACAGCTTCTTGGAATGCATCCCTGTCTTTAGTTAAGGTTGTAATATCCTTAAAACTAACACCTTCTATAGGAAAATCTTCAATTTCTCTAATCTTTGACTTAAGATTCAACTAAAAAACCTCCTCTTTCTTTTCCATACTATTACAGTCTATCATATTTTAATGCTTAACAAAATACATTTTTTGTAATAATTAATTACTTGCCCTTCCTACCAATGGTTTATATAAGTCTTCAACTTTAATATTTGGATTTATCTCATGAATATAGTCCAGCGCAATCTTTGCTCCATGGTCCATTCCCTGACAACCTGCCAAAAATACTATGTCATTATTCTTAGTTTCCTTTAAAGTATAGGCTATAGCATCCTCAAGTCTGTCATAAATAGTAAGCTTTATTCCCGCTGCTCTAACTATTTCTGAAAATACCCTTTCCTCTTCTTTTGAAACTGTATCCTTAATCCCTACATTACCAATACTCTTAGTCCCAATAATTTCTTCAATGCCCAACTTATCCTTCCAAGAAACTAAAGCTTCAGCATTTTCTCTATTAACTGTAGTTCCTCTGTTTCCTCTTATTGCATAAATTAAGTGCAGCTTATTGCAATTTATATGACTTAATGTTTCAAGGCTTACATTTATATTTTTAAGATTTGCAAAATGATCATCTATTATTAAAAAGTCTTTTTCATAAATGTACTCAAATCTTCTTTCTACGCCTTTAAAGTATCTTAATGCCTTTTGAATTATTTCTACTTCTACTCCATCAGTTAATGCTATAACTGTTGTTACCATAGCATTTTCTACTGAATGAAGCCCCGGAATACCTAACTCTATCTGGAATTCACCCTTGTTAATGATTCCCTTAAAGGCTTTAATATCCTCCTTCACCACAATGGTAAAAGTAGGCCTTCCTTTTATTAGTTTAATATTCTTTGCATATATCATCCCATCATAGGATTTTGTCGAATAGGTTATAACATGTGCAGCTGTCTTATCTACTAATGTTCTAATATGTTCATCATCAATATTTAAAAGTGCATATGAAGATGCTTTTGCTTTTGTTATAAGGCTCGACTTAGCTTCCCAATATTTTTCGAAGGAACCATGCTGGTCAATATGTTCTCTACTAAAATTATTAAATGAGACTATATCATAATCTACATCATTCACTCTATATAGCTCTAATGCAGATGATGAAACTTCCATTAAAGCTTTATGGATATTTTCCTCTCTCATATCGTAAAAAAGTTTTTGAAGATCTAAACTCTCAGGTGTTGTCAACTCTGATGGTACAAATTTTTCACCTACTT
>CAZHLF010000239.1:0-2598 GCA_964532845.1 uncultured Tissierella sp. | reverse complement strand
TTAAATGATCATTTATTAATCCAGTTGCTTGTAAATGTGAATAGATAATAGTTGAGCCTAAAAACTTAAATCCTCTCTTCTTCAAATCCTTACTTACCTCATCTGATAAATGTGTTTTTGAAGGTACTTCACTAATATCATCCCATTGATTTATAATAGGTTTATTATCCATAAAGGACCATATATATTTATCAAAACTTCCAAATTCATCCACAATTTCTAGAAATCTTTGCGCATTATTACCCGATGCTTCTATCTTTTTTCGATTTCTAACAATCCCTGGATTACTCATTAGCTCTTCAATTTTATTATTATTATAGTTAGCAACTTTTACAGGATCAAAGCCATCATAAGCTTTTCTGTAATTTTCTCTTTTTCTTAAAATTGTTATCCAACTAAGTCCAGCTTGAGCAGATTCTAAAACTAAAAATTCAAAATGTTTCAGATCATCATGAACAGGTACTCCCCACTCCTCATCATGATATTTAACATACAACTCATCATCTCCACACCAAGGACATCTAAACATTTAATTCCCCCTTTGAACTCATTCCTGTATTTATGCCTTAAAGTTATATATTGGCTTTAATATGTCTAGAACTTCAACCGTATCATCAATTTTCCCTATAATATCATCCATAGATTTATATGCAAATGGACTTTCATCTAAGGTACTCTCACTAACTGATGTGCTATATATTCCCTCCATGGAATTAACATAATCCTCCAGTGTAAAAGCTTGTTTAGCATCTGTTCTGCTCTTGAGTCTTCCCGCTCCATGGGGTGCAGAATAATTCCAGTCAGGATTTCCCTTCCCCTTAGCTAAGATTGAGCCATCTCTCATGTTTATTGGTATTAGGACCTTCTCTCCCTCATAAGCCGAGATTGCACCTTTTCTTACAATATTATCTCTAAAATCTATAAAATTGTGTATTGTATGAAAATATTCAAATTCATCTATATCCTTATCTAGTAAATTACTTAATATAATACTAGCCATAATTTCTCTATTTTTTCGGGCATACTCCTGAGCTATTTTCATATCATGCAAATACCTATCTCTATATACTCCTGTTAAATAACATAGTTCCTTAGGATATTTTGGCTCTAAGTTCTCATACTCCTTACTTAGTTCTTTTAAAGCTTTGTTTATTTCCTTTCGCTTTCCCTCATCCTTGTAGGTCTTTATTAACCCTTCTTTTTTTATGAAGAATTCTTCCTTACCACTACACAAATCTACTGCAAGCTTCTGATAGATATCTGCAATTTGCTTTCCAAGATTCCTACTTCCTGAATGAATAACTAGATATTTATTACCCTTACTATCAACATTTGCTTCAATAAAGTGATTTCCACCACCTAATGTTCCAATACTTTTTTCTATTCTCTTGGTATCCTTTAAATCTCGATAACAATAAAGCTTATCTAGCCCATCAAATTGATTTTTCCTTCCTTCATGAACGTTTCTTCCATATGGTACGGATTTTCTGATAATTTCATCTAATCTTGGTAGGTCTATGTCAACTTTACCTAGTTCTACGATGAACATCCCACAGCCAATATCAACGCCAACAATATTTGGAATTAACTTTTCTCCCATTTGTGCAGTAAATCCAATAACACATCCTACTCCCTGGTGCACATCAGGCATTATTCTTACCTTAGAATCCTTAATAAAATCCTGATTCAATAGATTAGTAATCTGCTCAACTGCTCCGTCTTCAATATTATCTGTAAACGACTTGGCTACTCCATATTTTCCTTGTATCTCCATCTCTTCACTTCCTATATTAAATATTTCTATTTTATTCTTTGATGACTCTCCATGAAAAAAATCTATATAGGCTCCACGCCTATAGTCATAATGTTAATATACCCCCAAAATATATCTATATCACTAACAACAAAAAGACAAGTGAAAATAACCTTCACCTGTCTTCAACCTAAAATGAGTTTTTCTATTGTTTCTAGATCTGTACTCCATTCTTCATCTTTTCTACCAATGATTATAGCTTTTATCCCTAACTCCCTACAGGCTAATACCTTTTCCAATGTTCCTCCAACATCCCCGCTATCTTTCATTACACAATAGTCAGCTTTGTAAGTTGTAAGCATTACCTTATTTAATTCAGTAGAAAATGGTCCTAAAATAGCCACTATATCTCCCATATGAATATGGTTATCATTACATATCTGAATACTTTCTAATGCAGGTAGTATTCTATAAACAAATCTATTGTCTCCTCTTACCTTTTCAAAATCTTTTATATTCTTTGATCCAGTCGTAAAGAATACAGTCCCTTTAACACTGGACAAAAATTCGTAACATTCTTCATAAGAAATTAAATATATTTCATCCTCATTGAAATCTGTCCTCTTTCGAACATATCTATAATATTCTATATTTAGTTCTTTACTGACCAGCTTAGCATTGTCTGAAACTATCTTTGCATAAGGGTGCGATAAATCAACAATCATATGGATATTGTTCCTAATGGCAAAGTCTTTCATTTCTTCTTTGTTTAATCTTCCTATCAATATCCTATCAGTATTTAAAAATTCTTCTCTAGCCATTCTCTTTTCAGAAGCCTTTAATGC
>CAZHLF010000238.1:0-2712 GCA_964532845.1 uncultured Tissierella sp. | reverse complement strand
AATATATTCAAATGTAGTATTCATGCGAGTTGCAGAGTTCTGCAACGAGCTAATAGTTCAATTTGTAGGGGGAGAGCCTCAGGATGCTATAAACTATTCAAGACAAATGTACAAGATAACTCAAGGTGAAAATAATATCTATAAAATACCAGTTTTGGATTTCAGAGGAACTGCTACGGGTATAGATGTTCAAAAGGTTATTGAAACAGGTCTTAGACCAATCATAAATACTGGAATAGCTCACAAAAATCCAGGTGTTGGACAGGTTGGAGCAGGACTTGTAAGTCCACCTATGAAATGCTTTGAGGATGCGTTGGAAGCCTTCGTTGAAAAGTTAGAGGCAGATGGAGATTTGTAAAATCAGTGAACAGTTAACAGTTAACAGTGAATAGTGAAAAATAGAAAAGATAGACCCTAAAAACATTGTGAATTGTGAATTGTCGATTGGAAAAGCAAAATCGGGAATTGAGAAGCAAAAAATAAATTATAACCTTAAAGGAGGATTTTATTATGAATTTATTAGAAAATTGGGGAAATGTAGAAGTTGTGGATTTGACAGTAAACTTAAGCCATTTAACACCACCTTGGCCAACTTACGAGCCATTACAGGTTAAATTCTTTAAAAGATTATCACCTAATGGAGCAAATGGTCAACTTATAACAACTTCAAATCACGTTGGAACTCACCTTGATGGACCATTACACTTTGATACAGCAGGAAGAGACATAGCTTCAATTGAACTAGATAAGCTAGTTGGACCAGCAGCAGTTGTAGACCTTTCAGATATGTCAGAAGACTATGGAATCTATACTCCACAGGATATTATGGACAGAGTTGAAGTGAAAAAAGGCGATATCCTAATTATTAATACAGGCTATCATAAATATGGATGGGATCAACCAGAAGCAGATGAAAGAAGATATATGTTAAGACATCCAGGACCATCAATGGATTTCGTTGACTGGGTAAAAGAGATGGAAATTAAATGGATAGGTGTTGACTGTGGTTCAGCAGATCATCCTATGAATACTAAGATTCGTGACTGGGAGCCAAGAGAAGCTGAAGCGTGTGATAGATACATGAGAGAAAAATATGGCAAGAGTCTAGATGAAATGTATCCATGGCCAGAAGTATACCAAGCAATGCACGTAAAAGTATTCGTTAAGCCTTGGGAAATAATCCACGCAGAAAACCTTGGTGGAGATATAGACAAACTTTCCAACAAACGTACTATAGTTGGATGCTTCCCATGGAAATTCCAAGGTGGGGAATCTTCAATTTGTCGTATTGTGGCATTTGAACCAAAGAATAAGTAATAATTAGATCATATCTACCCGTCTTATGGCGGGTAGATACTAAATAGGAGGAGACCTATGCAATCTGCTTTAGGAAATATTAAGGTGCTTGACCTTACAAGAGTTTTAGCAGGGCCATATGCTACCATGCTTCTGGCAGATTTAGGTGCTGATGTAATTAAAATTGAGATGCCTAAAACTGGTGATGATTCAAGGGGCTACGGACCATATCAAAATAATGAAAGTGCTTATTTTATGAGCATAAACAGAAACAAGAAAAGTATGACCCTTAATTTAAAAAATGAGAGTGGCAAAAAAATATTCTTAGAGCTGGTAAAAGATGCAGATGTACTTGTAGAAAACTTTAGACCTGGAACCATGGAAAAACTTGGACTTGGATATGAGAATCTTATCCAGTTAAATCCTAAGTTGATTTACGCAGCTTCATCAGGCTATGGACATACTGGTCCCTATAGTCAAAGAGCAGCATATGATGCTGTAGTTCAGGCCATGGGTGGTATTATGAGTATTACAGGCGATAAGGATGGAAAGCCTACAATGGTTGGTTCATCCATAGGCGATATATCTGCAGGTATGTTTACAGCTATTGGAATACTAGCAGCAATAGTTAGCCGAAATGAAACAGGCAAGGGGCAAAAAGTAGATGTTGCTATGCTGGATTGTCAGGTAGCCATGCTTGAGAATGCCATTGCAAGATATTTTGTATCAGGGGAAGTTCCTAGACCAATGGGAAATAGACACACATCCATAGTTCCTTTTGAAGCCTTTGAAACATCTGATGGCGAAATAATGGTAGCAGCAGGAAACAATGCACTTTGGGCAAAACTTTGTAATACATTGGGTTGCTGCCAACTCATAGATGATGAAAGATTTAAGGATAACCCAGATAGAAATACAAATTACAACCAGCTTCGACCACTTATTGCACCATGTTTTTTAGAGAAAACTACTAAAGAGTGGCAGGAAATTCTGGATAATGAAGGAATACCAAATGGACCAATAAACACAATAGATAAGGTAGTACAAGACCCTCAGGTATTGGCAAGGGATATGATTGTAGAAGTTCAACATCCTGTAGCTGGGAGTTTTAAAATGCCAGGAATTCCCATTAAGTTAAGTGAAACCCCAGGAAGCATTCGTACTCCTGCTCCAACTTTAGGTCAACATTCCCAGGAAATACTTAAGGAAAAGCTTGGGCTTGATGAGGAAAGTATAGAGAAATTAGCTGAAGATGGAGCTATATAGCAACCTTTTGCAGGTTTTCTTTAGAAAATATTTACATAGTATACACACTTTAATGTGATATACTTGTATTGAGGTGAGTTTATGTATAAGTCATCTGTATTTGTCAACTGAAATTTCCCCTATATTTTAATCCAAAATTCCTCTAGCAAA
>CAZHLF010000237.1:0-2740 GCA_964532845.1 uncultured Tissierella sp. | reverse complement strand
CAGTAAACAGAGGTATGTCAATGTTTAAATACCTAATAATTAAAAAATCATATAGAGTGATACAGGATACTGCCAACAACCCAATTAAAGTGTATAATAGTAGGGAATGTATCGATAGATCTCTTATCAATATAAATGTTTTAGCAAAATCCAAAGATTTTATTTCACTACCTATGCTATAAATTATAAAAATTAATATGGCCAAAAATGCAAAACTTTTTATAATTGTTTTAATATGTTTCTTAAAAAGATTTTTCATTATAAATGTTTTTCCTCCGTAAGGATCATCAAAATTCTTTATTGCAGTAAAATATTATATCATACATTTCATGCTAGTAATAGGGATTTAAATAGGGTGAAAGATCCATAATTTATGAAACCTGAATAAACTATTTAAAATTTGGAAAGATAGTTTTAGGAGGTGGTTAAATGACTAAAATTAATCTTTCTGAAAAAGAGAGAATGTTATTAGAGGATCAGAAGAAGCACGAAGAGATTTGTGTACAAAAGTACACAAATTATGCGGATCAGACTCAATGCCCAGAACTTAAAGCTTTGTTTAAAACTTACGCATCAGAGGAGCAACAACATTATAATACTATTAATCAGATACTATCTGGCCAAGTACCAAATATGCAGCAAGGTCAAACTCAGCAAAATAAACAAACTAATCAAACTCAGCAAATGGCTTCAAAGTCCCAGGGAAATGCTGGAATGACAAATCAAAGTGATGCGTCACTTTGTGCAGATGTACTTATGGCTGAGAAATTTGTTTCAGGAGCCTATGATACAGCAATATTTGAATGTAGAGATACTAATCTTAGAAATGCCTTAAACCACATTCAAAAAGAAGAACAGCAGCATGGTGAGGGAATATTTAATTACATGCAAAGTCATGGCATGTATAATGTAAAATAAACAAAGGAGAAGGACTTTTGTTCATAATTTTGAGCAAAAGTCCTTCCTTATCATTAACTTAATTTAATTTCTTTAACTACATTTCCTTCAAGGTCTTTAATCATAAAAATATCATCATCCAGTACACCATAAGTGTGTGGATTATTTTCCTTAGGGAGAGTGATGGAGCCTGGATTTATTATATAGATATTGTCCTTCTTATCAGCTCTTAAAACATGAGTGTGGCCGTGGATTAATATATCTCCTGGTCTTAAATTTGGCAATTTAACTTCATTATATATATGACCATGAGTTAAAAATAGTCGTCTGTTATTATATAAAATATTTGAGTAGGTAGCCATTATTGGAAAATCCAGTACCATTTCATCTACTTCGCTGTCACAATTTCCTCTTACAGCAATTATCCTATCTGAGTAGCTGTTTATAAGATCAATTACTTCTTTTGGTGAATATTCCAGAGGTAGTGGATTTCTTGCTCCGTGATAAAGTATGTCACCAAGAATTACTAAATAATCAGCCTTCTCTTCATTAAAGAATTCTAATGCTTTTTTTAAATAGTATATAGAACCATGAATATCTGAGATAAAGAATAGTTTCATATTTTCCCTCCAGTCAATTTCTACACTACATATGAAATAGGAATATCTAATTATTATTATACTATATTTTCCGCGTTTTTTTTCACTAAAGTGGTATAAACTAACTAAGAAATAAATGAAAAGGATTTGATACAATGACTTGGAAATTTGATAATTCATATATATATCTTCCGGAAAAGCTGTTTTCAAAACAAAACCCAACAGCTGTTAGAAAACCTAAATTAGAAGTTTTTAATAGTTCTTTGGCTGAAAATTTGGGATTAAGTAACTTGGATTTTGAAAGTGTATTGGCTATTTTTGCAGGAAATAAAATACCTGATGGAGCTAACCCTATTGCTCAAGCCTATGCAGGGCATCAATTTGGTCACTTTACTATGCTTGGTGATGGAAGGGCAATCTTACTTGGTGAACATATCACACCTAGTGGAGAAAGATTTGATATTCAATTAAAAGGTGCAGGATTAACCCCTTATTCAAGAGGAGGGGATGGCAGAGCTGCTCTTGGTCCTATGCTTAGAGAATATATAATTAGTGAAGGGATGTATGCCCTAGGCATTCCAACAACCAGAAGTCTAGCTGTAGTTTCAACAGGTGAGCCAGTTTACAGAGAGACTGTACTTCCTGGGGCTATACTTACACGTATAGCGGCTAGTCATATTCGTGTAGGAACATTCCAATATATATATCACTATGGGAATGTTGAGGAACTAAGATTGCTTACTGACTACACAATCCAAAGACATTTTCCACAGCTAATAGGAGATGAAAAAAGCTATTTAAGTTTTCTCAAAGAAGTAATCCATAGGCAAGCTGAACTTATTGCTAAATGGCAATTAGTAGGCTTTATTCACGGAGTAATGAATACAGACAACATGGTTTTAAGTGGTGAAACAATTGATTATGGCCCTTGTGCCTTTATGGATATTTATCATCCTGATACAGTTTTTAGCTCCATAGACAGATACGGAAGATATGCATATAAGAATCAGCCAATGATTGCTGCTTGGAATCTGGCCAGGTTTGCAGAGATACTTGTACCACTTTTAGATTCTGATACAGAAGAGGCTATAAGGATAGCAAATCATGAGATTCAGACTTTTGAAAGACTATTTAAAGGATATTATTTAAATGGTATGAGAAAGAAGCTTGGACTATTTGGAAAGGAAGAAGAGGATGAGGAAATAATTAACGGGCTATTAAATATAATGGAAAAGCACAAGGCT
>CAZHLF010000236.1:0-2776 GCA_964532845.1 uncultured Tissierella sp. | reverse complement strand
TAAATATCCTAATCTAGATATAAATTTTTCTGGTTCTACTTATTGTCTGCTGGAAATCAAATCTAGAGAGAAAAGAAATCTATTATTTGAAATAGTTAGAGTAGCCTTTGTTTCAATAACCCTATTTTTTGGGGCAGCTTTAGGTATTATGTATTTCCATGAGGATGTTAATATGAAAAATGCTTTGGAAAGACTTTATTTTACCTTTACTGGTCTAAAGAAGGAGAATCCACTTGTGATGAATATTCCTTATTCTATTGGATTAGGAGTTGGTATGGTTTCATACTTCATGAGAGTTATAAGCACAAGTAAGAGAAGACGAATGGAGCCTGGCCCTATGGATGTAGAACTATATTTGTACGATTCTGATCTAGAAGATTTCTTACTAAATGAGTTGAAAGAAAATTTACCAAGGAATGATTGATATGAAAAATATTATTCCAGTTGTATCATCTTTTGGAGGTGGGGTTTTAGTTGGGGGAGCATATGCTGCATTTATTACTATGCTTCAAATACTTCCTAGGTTAATCCAGTTAACTAAAACAAGAAGATATCTAATGTTTTATGAAATTTTGCTTATATCTAGCTCTATTTCATTTACATTGATTTATTTTTTTGAGGTTTATTTAAGATTAAATACAGTATTTGTCATATTATTTGGACTTTTTTCTGGTATTTTCTTAGGACTTTTTTCTTCTGCCCTTGCAGAAACTCTAAATGTATTACCTATTATATCAAAAAAATTTAAAATAAAGAAACATATGAAAATTATCTTTTTCTCATTATTATTTGGAAAGGTTAGCGGAGCATTATACTACTTTTTATTTTTTTCAATAAAGTAGATGTGTATAAGTATAAGTAGATTTAGAATTAGTTAATAACAGGAGGTTATAATGGATAAACTTAATAAAAAAGATTATAAGAAATATACTGATAAAAAAGCACCAAAGCCAACATATTTAAAGAACATTGTACTCGCATTTTTAGTTGGTGGAACTATTTGTACTGTCGGTCAAATAATAATAAATTATCTAAAGTCTAAAGGACTGGATGAGAAAATGGTAGGAGCAGGCGCCTCGATAATCATGGTTTTTATAGGTGCATTATTAACTGGTCTTGGAATATACGACAAGATTGGTAAAATCGGAGGTGCTGGAGCAGCTATTCCAATTACAGGATTTGCCAATGCCATTGTGTCTCCTGCAATGGAATTTAAGAGAGAAGGGTTCATTTTTGGAGTTGCATCAAAAATGTTTATAATAGCAGGTCCAGTATTGGTCTATGGAATAGGTAGCTCAGTTATAGTAGGAATTTTAAGCTTGTTATTTTAGAAAGGTGATAATATGGCAATAAAACGTATAGGAACTCAGACTGTTAAATTAGAAAATCCACCTTCAATTCTAAGTTCATATAGTATTGTAGGGCCTAAAGAAGGGGAAGGACCCTTAAAGGACTATTTTGATTTAATCTTGGAAGAAGATTTATGGGGAACAGAATCATGGGAAAAGGCAGAGTCTAAAATTCAAGAGGAGTGCATAAAAGGAGCACTAGATGCAGGAGGTCTTTCTCCAAAGGATATTGACTATCTAATCGCTGGAGATTTGCTAAACCAAATAGTTGCTTCAGGATATTCTGCTAGGCAGTTGGGAATACCATTTTTCGGCTTATATGGGGCATGCTCAACAATGACTGAATCATTATCTCTTGGTGCAATGCTAGTAGATGGTGGATTTGCAGACAAATTAGTCTGTGCAACATCAAGTCATTTTTCAACTGCAGAAAGACAGTTTAGATTTCCTTTAGAGTATGGAAATCAAAGAAAAATGTCTGCACAGTGGACTGTAACAGGTGCTGGAGCAACAGTATTATCAACCTCAGGACCAGGCCCATATATTAAATATGTTACTGCAGGAAGGATTGTAGATCCTGGAATAAAGGATGCAGCAAATATGGGAGCTGCCATGGCACCTGCTGCCATGGATACCCTGATAAATCATTTCAAAGATACAGGTCATGATCCGTCATATTATGATTTAATCATTTCTGGAGATTTGGGTTATGTAGGGAAAGATATTGTTATAGATATGATGAAAAAACAGGGATATGATCTTTCAAAAAATTATACAGATTGTGGAGTTGAGATTTTCGATCAGTCTGAACAGGATACACATGCAGGCGGAAGTGGATGTGGGTGCTCTGGTTCTGTATTTAATGGTTTTATTTTAAAACAGATGGCCAAAGGTAAGCTTAACAAAGTACTATTAATGTCTACTGGAGCATTACATTCAACACAAATAACTCAACAGGGAGAATCTATCCCAGGTATAGCTCACGCAGTAGTAATTGAAAATAAGAGGGAAGGATAATTATGGAATTAGTAAAAGCATTTGTTGTGGGTGGGTTAATATGTGTAATTGGGCAAATAATTTTAGATAATACAAAGCTTACTCCAGCTCATATACTAGTATCTTTTTTAGTTATTGGTGTAATACTAGGTAGCATCGGGTTGTATGAACCATTGGTGGAATTTGGAGGAGCAGGAGCAACAATTCCCATAAGTGGATTTGGGAACTCTTTAGCAAAAGGAGCTATAGAAGGAGCAAAAGAAAAAGGTATTATTGGTGCCTTTACTGGAGGAATACAGGCAACTGGAGCAGGTGTAGCTGCGATTATTCTTTTTGGATATGTTATGGCAGTAATCTTCGACCCAAAGACAAAGAAATAATTTTAAAGAGACAGTAAGCATTTAGTTGCTTACTGTCTCTTCTGGTTTTCT
>CAZHLF010000235.1:0-2841 GCA_964532845.1 uncultured Tissierella sp. | reverse complement strand
AATAAATATGTTTAGACCTCTTAAATTATTGGGTCTAAACATATTATACGAGGAGAAAGAGTATGATTATCAACAATATAGTAGCATTTTTATATCATATTTTGCTAGTTATACTATCTACAATTTACCTTGTGATTGTTGTGTCTTTAGGAGAGAACCTGGAAAGTATTCTTAATTCCTTATTAGTAAGAGGATTGCTAGTTGTACTATGGATTGTAGTATATATCTATATTGGAACTAAACTTAAAAGGAGTCAGCGCAAAAACAAGGATTTTTTCAGTGGTGCTCTAATAGTGTTGATAGGATTGGTACTATTTTTCTACTCAATTATAGATGTTGAGTTCTTAACATTCTTTAAGGTATATATAAATCCTGTGTATCAGATATTCCTTACATTAGGAATAGAATTTAGTGCACCAATTAGGATTATATCAGTATTTATGCCATCTATTTTAATTGGTATAGGAGTAAGATTTAAGAGAAACAGAAATACCAGAGGGTATAGTAAAGCATATTAACATTGTTATTAAAAGGGTATATAAGTACTGTAGAGTATTTATATACCTTTTTTAGGTACAAGGAGGAAATAAATGAAAAAAATTATTTCAACTTTATTGATAGTCCTAGGGCTTATCCTAATTGTTTCGCCATTTATAAATGATATATTGATTAAAAACAAGATTTCATATACAAATACCTTAGTAAAGGAGATAACTGCACAACAAATTGAAGAAAATACACAAGCAGTGGAAGATCCTAAAGAAGAGGATTTACAAGATGAGGTATTGTTTAATTATGATGCCATTGAAGATGTTCAGATAACTACAACACTTAGTGAAGTTATAAGATTTAAAAAAGAAGACATAAATAAGAACATTATAGGCCAAATTATTATTGATGACTTAAATATTGATTTGCCAATATTAAAAGGAGTAACTAACTCTAATCTTTTAATAGGAGCTGGAACTATGAAATCAGGTCTTGTTATGGGAGAAGGAAATTATTCATTGGCAGGCCACTATATGAAGGATGGATTGTTGTTTGGAAATCTCTTAGATATTCAAAAGGGCACAAAAGTTAAAGTAACCAATAAATTGGTAGTATATGAATATGAGATTTATGATACTCAAATTGTACCTGATACCTCTTTCTATATGCTTGGTGAAGACAGGGCAATAAAAAGAGGAAAACCAATAATTTCACTAATGACATGCTACTTTACATCTAAAAATGGAAAGAGATTTTTCGCCCTTGGAGAATTAGTGGCTCAGTATCCTTATGATGAGAGCTTAATCGTAAATTGATTGGGAAAACAATAACAATTAATCCTTGTATTAGGATAAGAAAGATGATAGTATTTAGGATGGATAATTATTTAACTAATAGATAGGAGGTATATTATGTCAAGATTAGGACCTATGGAGCTAGTACTGATTCTTGGTATAGCCCTTGTTATATTTGGACCATCAAAGCTTCCTGAAATAGGTAAGGCTATGGGTAAAGCTATAAGTGAATTCAAAAACAGTGCTAACAAGAAGGATGAACCAGCTAAGGATGATACAGAAAATGAAGAAGATAAGTAAAAAAAATATGAGTGATTCTAAGGACCTTACTTTAGTAGGTCATTTAGCTGAGCTAAGAAAAAGGCTCATATATAGCGCTATTGTTCTAATAGCTGCAGTCCTCATATTCTATAACTATTCTGAAATAGTGGTTAAGGATATTGTAAATATAAGTCCTGAAACTGAATTTGTATTTATAGCACCAGCAGAACTTTTGATGTCGTATATTAAGATAGCAGTAGTTGGTGGTTTAGTTGTAGCAGCACCCTTCTTAATGATTCAAATTTGGCTATTTATTAGTCCAGGCCTTAAATCTGAAGAGAAGAAGTATGTAATAATATCATTGCTCACAGGGAGTTTATTCTTTATAATTGGGATCATTTTTTCATACATAGTAGTATTACCTACTATGATTAAATTTTTTATAGGCTTTCAGATTGAAGAAGTTCAAGCAATGCTTAGTTTTAGAACATATTTGGATTTCGTTATAAATACCCTGCTTGCTTTTGGACTTATATTTGAGTTACCAATATTAATGGTATTAGTGACAAGATTAGGATTAGTAAAAATTGAGTTCCTTAAGAAGAACAGAAAAATGTTTATTCTGGTAATTTTTATTGTAGCAGCAATACTTACACCACCTGATGTTATATCGCAAATTCTTTTAGGATTACCAATGTTAGCCTTGTTTGAAATTGGTATACTACTTTCATCAATGGTTCAAAAAAGAGAACAAACAAAAACCCCCTCATAATTGAGGGGGTTATTTTATGTTTTTCTTACTTTGCGCCTTCTAATGCAGTATCTACAGCAGCTTTGATAGCATCACTTGTAACAGTTGCTCCAGCTACAGCATCAACGTCAGTTGAGTTCTTTTCAACTATAAGAGCAGGAATTTGCTCTAAAGCAGGATCTGCAATGCCTTCAGTTTCAGCATGCTCAACAACTTCAACACTAGCTATTTTGCCATCTGTAACTGTAACGCTAACCTTTAAAGGTTGCATACCAGTAGCTTCGCCTTCATAAGTACCATCCTTTAATTTAGCTCCACCACAACCTACTAAAGTAACAGCTATAAGAACAAGTACTAGTGCCAATGATAATGTTTTTTTCATGATATCACTCCTTCTATAAAAAAATAAATTTAAACAACAAAACTATTATACACTTTTAGTAAAAAAATATCAAGTTTTTACTAAAGAAGTTAATCTATAGGAAGATGGGGACTTAATTGCAAAAGTAAATTAGACCCCTTTTTCAAAAACAGTCTAATTTAGTC
>CAZHLF010000234.1:0-2958 GCA_964532845.1 uncultured Tissierella sp. | reverse complement strand
CATTAGAAATCTAATGATCTCTCTTATTTCGAACTCAAGTCTAGAGGAAATTAAAATAAACATAGAAAGAGTTGCAGAATTTGGTTTTTCCTCTGGTACAGATATTATTTCAGGGATTTATGCATGTAGCATAATTTTTAACCAATATACATAGGAGGTAGGGCATGGATAGTGTAAAATATAGCATTCAAAAGAATACCTATTATGACTCTGTGACTCTGATGATTATATCAAAAGAGATCAAGAAAACTGAAGGTATACATCAGGCTCTGGTTGGTATGGGTACAGACCTGAATAAAGAGTTGGCTACAAATTTAGGAATAAGTAATACTGAATTAAATGAAATTACCCCAAATGATTTTTTTGTTAGCGTATTGGCAGATGAAAAAGTATCTATTGAGAATATAATGAAACAGGTAAATGAGCTTTTAAATAAGAAAAGAAGCTCAAGAAGTGACGATTACATGCCAAGAACAATGGATTCAGCAATAAATTACCAGCCAGACTCAAATATGGTACTGATTTCACTTCCAGGAAAGTATGCTGCAGATGAAGTTAAAAAGGCTTTGAACAATAACTTAAATGTAATGCTTTTTAGCGACAATGTAACCATTGAAGAAGAAAAGGAACTAAAGGAGCTAGCTGTTAGTAAAGAACTACTTATGATGGGACCTGACTGTGGTACAGCTATAATAAACAATGTACCTTTGGCATTTGCCAATGTAGTTAGAAAAGGAAATATTGGTGTAGTAGGAGCTTCAGGTACAGGGACTCAGGAAGTAACAGTTTTGATAGATAAGCTAGGAGAAGGAGTATCTCAGGTTATTGGGACAGGAGGAAGAGATTTAAGGTTGGAAATAGGTGGAAGGATGATGCTATTAGGTCTGGATGCCCTAATAAATGATCCTCAAACGGAGGTAATACTTCTGGTATCTAAACCACCACATCCAGAAATAGCAGAAAAGATTCTGAAAGTAATAGAAAAAGGGAATAAACCGGTAGTTGTAGACTTTATTGGTGGAGACAGGGCCTTAATTGAGAAGTATGGAGCATATGCATGCTCATCCCTTGAGGATGCTGCAAGAAAAGCAGTTGCTTTAGTTAGAAATGAAGAACCGGAGGATTTTGAAGGATTTAGTATTCCTATGGAAGAAATTAATAGTATAGTTGACTCTGAGGTAGGTAAGCTTGCACCTGAACAAAAGTACTTTAGAGGATTCTTTACAGGAGGAACTCTGGCAGATGAAACTATGAAATTGTTGGGCAAAGATGTGGAAATTTACTCCAATATTCCACTTTCTCCGGAATTTAAGCTAGAGAATGTAAAGAAGAGTAATAAAAATACAGTTATAGACTTTGGGGATGATGAATTCACTGTAGGAAAGCCTCACCCTATGATAGATCCAATATCCAGAGTAGAAAGACTTGTTGATGATGCAGATGATGACGAAATGGCAGTTGTTATGATGGACTTCGTTTTAGGTTATGGTTCCCATAAGGATCCTGTTGGGGAAATGCTTCCGGCTATTTTAGAGGCAAAAATGAAAATGAAGAGTAGGGGTAAGCATTTAACTATAATTGGATACATCTGTGGTACTGACAAGGACCCACAAGATTTTGGTGAATCTAAAAAGAGATTGATTGATGCAGGAGTTATTGTAATGCCTTCAAATGCGCAAGCTACTAGACTAGCAGGATTAATTCTAAATAGGATTTAGAGGAGGGGTTTTAGGTGTCTAAAGTTAATGAACTTTTTAATAAGGAACTTAAGGTTGTAAATATGGGACTTGAATCCTTCTATACTGACCTTAAAGATCAAAATATCAAAGTGATACATGTAGACTGGAAGCCTGTAGCCGGAGGCAACAAAAAGCTTTCCTCTCTATTATCAAAGCTTAAATAGTAACTCATAAAAACTTTACCAAAGGAGTGATTGACATGGTAGCAGAACGAATCGCAAATGCTAACAGAGAAACCCTTGAAAGAATTCTTAGTGCTCAACCTACCCTAATAAAACTAGGAAAAGCTGGAGACGACATTCCAGGTATGACTAAGAATACTATATTACATTCTGGACCACCTGTTAGCTGGGAAAGAATGAGTGGACCACAAAAAGGTGCAGTAATTGGTGGGCTAATCTATGAAAGATTGGCTAAGGATGAAGAGGAAGCAAGAGCTCTTGCAGCATCAGGTGAAATCATATTTGATTCTTGTCATCATCATAATACAGTAGGTCCAATGGCGGGCATTGTAACATATTCCATGCCGGTTTGGATAGTGGAAAACAAAACCTTCGGAAATCTTGCATATTGTACTCTAAATGAAGGATTAGGAAAGGTTCTTAGAATGGGAGCCTTTTCAGAAGAAGTAATCACAAGACTTGACTGGATGGAAAAAATTCTAGGTCCTGTACTAAAAGAAGCTTTAGAAATCAATGGGGAGATTGACTTAAAGACTATGATAGCCCAAGTACTACAAATGGGTGATGAAGGTCATAACAGAAACAAAGCTGGTACTTCATTGTTGATTAGACAATTAGCTCCTGCAATAGTTAGGACGAAATTTACTGAGGATGAAAAGGTTGAAGTTCTTAACTTCCTAAATAGTAATGACCATACCTTCTTGAACCTAACAATGCCTGCATGTAAAGCTACAATGGACCCAGCTGGTGGTATAAAATATAGTACAATAGTCTATACAATGGCTAGAAATGGAACAGACTTTGGTATTAGGATTTCAGGTCTTGGAGATAGATGGTTTACAGCACCTGCTGAAATTGTTGAAGGATTATATTTCCCAGGATTCTCCAAGGAAGATGCAAACCCAGATATAGGTGATAGTTGTATTACTGAGACAGCAGGTATTGGTGGTTTTGCCATGGCAAGTGCCATTCCTATAGTTCAATTAGATAGTTGCAAAATGTAATTTTAAAGATATCCACAAATAACAAAAGAAGAA
>CAZHLF010000233.1:0-3048 GCA_964532845.1 uncultured Tissierella sp. | reverse complement strand
TATCATAGGAGATTTTTCTTAAATATGTACGGGAGTACAAACATAACCCAGTTTTTTTGTTCAATAAGTTTATGCATATTTGATGGATATTTGGAGTTTTAATTAGATATTTTGTTTTTATTTTTCTATGTAACAAAAATTTAATATAGGAAATTTTTCATTATGATATAATTAGGTTAAGTTGTCCCAAGTTCTTATTGGCATAAATCGTTGCGATGGTGTGTAGCAACATAAACCAATTTCTAAAGATACCTATAGGGACTACTACAATTAGCTTAAACAATGGTTGTTAGAAATAATCTTAATTGCACTGGTTAAATTTAGATAAATTATTGAAAGGAATGATGCAAGGAAATGAAAAAATACATAAGTATATCTGTACTAGTAATTTTACTTCTATTAAGTAATGTGAGTTTTGCTAGTAACATATTATTTAAAGACATAAAACCAAATGATTGGTATATAGACACAGTTACATATTTAGTTAATAAAGGTGGTATATCTGGTTATCCAGATGGTAGTTTTAGACCAAATTCAACCATTACAAAGGCTGAATTTGTAAAGACACTTATCTCATCTTTAGGATATAGAAATCTAAAAAGCACTTCATCACATTGGGCAAGTGGGTACATAGAAAAGGCAGAAGAACTTAATGTTTTAGAAAAGGACTGGCTTAAAAACATAGACATGCCAATTTCAAGATATGAAATGGCAAGACTAGTATCTAATACATTGACCTATAGACAGGAAAAAGCTCCTATGGAGTTATCAAAGTATAAGATACTTCTACAGGACTTCGACAAGATTCCAGCTACATATAAGGGAGAAACCAATGGAAAATCACTGCCTGAAAGCGTACTGGAGTCATTTGTAAATGGCATTGTTACAGGATATCCAACTGGAACATTTGAAGGCGAACAGACTCTATCCAGAGCTGAAGCAGCAACTGTTATTGTTAGAATATTGGACAGCAATTCTAGAATTAAGCCCCAACTTAATGAAGTAGGCTTCGAAGCTGAAGTATTGAGATTGGTTAATATAGAAAGAAAAGCTGCAGGCTTAAGGCCACTCCAAATGTCTAAAGACCTTTCAAAAGTAGCTCTTTTAAAGTCAGAAGATATGGCTGTATTTAACTACTTTGCTCATACATCTCCAAACTACGGAACTCCCTTTGAGATGATGGAAAGTATAGGTATTACTTATAAAGCAGCAGGAGAAAACCTGGCAGTAGGCTATACAAGCCCTGAAGCTGTAGTCAAAGGCTGGATGAACTCCCCAGGACATAGAGCAAATATCTTAAATTCCTTATTTAATAAGATAGGAATTGGAGTATATGAAGGAAGCCGTACTTATTGGACACAAATGTTTACGGATTAGAAAGATAGGTAAGAGGTAAGAACTAAGAAGTAAGAATTTTAAACCCGAGATTCTTCGCTCTGCTCAGAATGACAAGCTTTGTCATGCTGAACGAAAGTGAAGAATCTCGGGTTTTGTCTTTGAGGTCCGTCCCCTATTGGGTACCCATTGGGGACAGTCCCCACTGGGTATTCATTGGGGACTGTCCCTATTGGATTTATCGAATAAAATCTTTTCTGTTAGTGTTTAGATTTGCTTCAGCTACATCTAAAAGTCTGTTAATAGTCTCTCCTTCATAGTGCTTTAGTCCATAGGATATTGTAATTCTAGATTCTATTGGAAAGGTTTCTTTATCCATGAGCTTTTGAATTCTATCTACAACGATACTTCCCTTATTAGGATTCATATCCGGTAGAATTATAATAAAATCACCATAGGAATATTTTCCCACTATATCTATGCTTCTAAGGGAAGACTTAATTAGCCTTGCTATTTGTAATAGAATCATGTTGGAAATATCATCACCATATTTTTCATTAATACTTTGGAAATTATTGATTCCTAGCATCAGGACATTTAAATAGCTTTGATTTCTTTGTGCTCTCTTCATCTCATAATCCAAGGTCTTATACATATATCCCTTATTATAGGTGGAAGTTACCTCGTCAATTATAGAAATATCTTCAATTTTCTTTTTTAGCCCTAAAATCTCATTATCCCTTTCCTCCAGCATTTGAAGTAGCTTCTCATTAGTAAGATCTAAATAAGTCATTTTATTTCCCCCTAATCTTCAATAAGTATTTTCTAACGGCTCTCTCTGAAATTCCGATATTTTGTCCTATATCCCCATCTTTAAATCCTAATTCCTTACTTTCTTTAATATAGTCCTCTTTATATTTCATAAGATAAGACTGTTTACTACCTTCTTTAATCAGTTGTAAATCCTTCTCATTAGTAGAAACTTTCCTTAATATATCATCAAGACTAATGATTAGTTTTTTATGGTTTAAAGAATCAGAAGATTCATCATAGTAGCCTTTGGTAAATTCCATCTCTCCATCTAAGGAGCTCATTAATTCATTATACTTATCTATTGCATCATGTCTTTCTATAGCGAATGTATCTAGAATATAATCAATATCCACTATACTTTCCATATTAATTCTATAGAAAACATCACTAGACCACTTATATTCATCAATTGAAATCACCTTGTCTTCATATACAGGAAGGGTATGTATGTATTTAATTAGATTAATAAGATTAGCATCACTTTTAATTGTATTACTAGAGTATCGCCCCTTAAACACAGGACCTTTTCTTTTATGTGTGGAGTTATAATATCTGGCATACAACATATTTACCCTTTGCATCACCTTACTAATAGGAATGTTGTGAGTTTTTATAAATAAATGATATTCATTATCTAAGATGCAATAAGCTAATAGCTTAAAATCAAAGATATCTTTTACATCACTTAAAACCCCTAGGAAGAATAGCTTGTCCTGGTCATTTTCAAATAAATTCCCAATTCCTTTATTTATAATATGATACATAGCCCCATAGTACTCCGTTCTAGAACTTCTTCCCAAGATAACACCCCTATATAGTGAATAGTGAATAACTAATAGTTAATAGTTTTCCACCCCTGGAAAACAAAGATACTATTAAAATTAATAGTAGCTACAATTT
>CAZHLF010000232.1:0-3054 GCA_964532845.1 uncultured Tissierella sp. | reverse complement strand
TACTGTCTTTCCCTATGGAGGATGATTTTGATTATGGAACACCTCTGTTAGGAGACATTATTATTTCTGTTGAAAAAGCTGATGAACAGTCAAGAGAATTTGGACATTCCCTTCAAAGAGAGATTGCATATCTTACTTGTCACAGCATGTTTCACCTATTAGGTTACGATCATATGAATGATGAAGAAAAGAATGAAATGAGGAACAAGGAAAAGCAGGTAATGAAAAATTTAAAAATATTTAAAGATTAAAGAGGGATATCATGAAAATTAGAAACATTATAAATAGCTTTAACTATGCTGTTACTGGAATACTACAAGCTATGAAGACTGAAAAAAATCTAAGATTTCAATATATTACTGCTATAGTTGTTATCTCCTTTAGTCTATTTTTTGATTTTTCAAGATTGGAGTTTCTAATTCTTTTAGTAACAATTTCTCTTGTTTTAATAACAGAAATGTTAAACACAGCCATTGAGAAGACTATTGATATTATTACAAAGGATTACCATCCTCTTGCTAAGATAGCAAAGGATGTTGCAGCTGGTGCAGTTCTAATATCTGCTGTAAATGCAATAGTTGTAGGATATTTGCTTTTCTTTGATAGACTTAATCCCATTGCTAATTACGTTTTATTTAAGATTAAGAGTAATGAGATACACTTAACCTTTGTCGCTTCACTTTTAGTTACTCTTTTAACTATAGGATTCAAAGCTAAATTTTATAAAGGCAGAGGAAGTCATTTCCAAGGTGGAACTGTAAGTGGACATTCGGCAATTTCATTTTGTGTGGCCACAATTATTTCCTTTTTAGCTAATCATATACTCGTAACTACCCTAGCTTATGGACTAGCCCTGTTAGTTGGAGAAAGTAGAATAGAAGGTAGAATACACTCCCTTCTTGAAGTGGTTTATGGTGCAATTTTAGGTACTTTAGTAGGAATCTTAGTATTTCAAATCATCGGATAAGGGGGAGATAATATGAAGAAATATTTATTTGTTTTTTTGGCTTTTGCTTTGATCCTAACAGCTTGTAGCAAAGAATCAGAGCCAGTTGTATCTGAAACACCGGTTGTTGTTGAGCCTAAACCATTACCAGAGCCTGTAATACAAGAGCCTGAGCCAGAACCAATAAAAGAAGGAAAACCATCACCTTTAAGTGGAATATATGCATCGGATGATATAATATCTGGAAGAGTTGTGGCTGTAATGTTTGATAATCATCCTAGGGCAAGATGGCAAGCCGGTTTAAAGGATGCTGAAGTAGTTTATGAGTTTCCTGTGGAAGCCCCTTATACAAGATATCTAGGTCTATACTTAATAAATAGTCCTGAATCAATAGGACCAATTCGAAGTTCAAGACCATATTTTGTTACAAAGGCATATGAATTTGATGCAATCTATGTTAGGGTAGGTGGCAGTGAACAGGCTAAAGCAGATATTAAGACCCTTGGCATTGCAGATATTGATGGGTTAACTAGTTCAAGTGCAGTTTTCTGGAGAAATTCTTCAAAGAAAGCTCCCAATAACTTGTATTCAAGTATGAAAGTTATAAGAGAAACTGCAGAAAACAGAGGTTATAATTTAACAGGGTCTTATGAAGGATTTAAATTTTATGAAGAGGATAGAAAAATAGATGGTTTTATAGCTAATAGTATTTTAATCAACTATATGAGTAATAATACAACTAAATACATATTCAATAAAGATACAGGGCTGTACACTCGTCAGAAAGATGGGAAAGATCATATAGACGAAAGCGATAATTCTCAAATCTCTGCAAAAAATATAATAATTCAAGAAGCAAATGTTAAAGTAATAGACAGTGAAGGCAGACTTTCTATTGATATAGTAGGGGAAGGTCAAGGCAAGTATATAACAAATGGGGTTGGAATTGATATCAAATGGGTAAAAGAATCAAGAAAGGCAACTACTAAGTATTATGATAACAATGGTGAAGAAATCATACTTAACCCAGGCCAAACCTGGATTCAAATAGTAGATGTAAATCCATCAATTGTAATTGAATAAGGAGGTAAATATGGTAAAAAAAGAACTAATAAAGAAAGAATTAATAAATAAAGCAATAGATGCTAAAGAAAAAGCCTATGTTCCATACTCAAAGTTTCATGTTGGTGCTGCAGTACTAACAGAGGACAATGAGATATTCACTGGCTGTAATATAGAAATTGCTTCTTATTCACCTACAATATGTGCCGAAAGGACAGCAATATTTAAAGCCGTATCAGAAGGACATAGAAAAATCAAAGCTGTTGCAGTAGTGGGTGACGCTAACCATACTTTTCCATGTGGAGTTTGTAGGCAAGTAATCAGAGAGTTTGGAAATGACGCAACAATAATAGTTGCAAACTCTCAGGAAGATTTCAAGGAATTTACCTTGGATGAGCTATTACCCCATAGTTTTGGACCAGATGATTTGGATTCAGTAAAGGACAAGGAGAAATAATATGTATAAATCAGGTTTTGTAACTGTTATAGGAAGACCAAATGTAGGAAAATCAACATTACTAAATCAAGTAATAGGTGAAAAGATATCCATAATTTCAGATAAACCACAAACTACTAGAAATAAAATATTGTTGGTTTATACAGAAGGTGAAATGCAAGTAGTATTTTTGGATACCCCAGGAATTCAAATGCCTAAAAATTCCCTTGGTGAGTATATGCTTAAAATTTCCAAAAGCACATTGGAAGAAGTTGATGCAATTGCATTTATGGTTGATGAAAGTATGGATATTGGAAAGATGGATAGCTATATATTAGAGGAGCTTAAGGGTATAAAAACTCCAATCATTCTCCTTATTAATAAAATTGATAAGCTCAGTGAAGAAGAAATTTTATCATTAATTAAGAAGTATGATGATATGAAATTATTTAAAGAGATAATCCCTATCTCGGCTATGAATAATAATAATATAGACAAGTTTATCTCTGTGCTAAGGGAAATGTTACCAGAGGGACCTCAATATTTCCCAGAAGATATGATTACAGATCAGCCTGAAAAATTTATAATTGGAGAAATTATTAGGGAAAAA
>CAZHLF010000231.1:0-3063 GCA_964532845.1 uncultured Tissierella sp. | reverse complement strand
ATTTATAGAGTTTCTTACAAAATCACTTGGATTGTAGAACTCATTATTTGTATAAATCTTACTAAATATACGTTTTTCTTCTCCTAAAGCTTCAAATAAGGATGGGCAAACAAAGTTATTAATCCAACTATTGTAATTTTCTACCTTTAAAAATATGTCCTCTATAAGTATAACATTTTTCTTAGAATTTTCCAGTAATTTCAAAGGTTTATTTTGACAAAAATCGATAATTAATGCCTGATTTCTTATACCATTAACATCAATTTTTAAATCATTACTAAAATTAATTATGGTCGAATAGTTCTTTAAAATTTTATCTATATTGGAAGGCTGAAATATTGAAACTCCTGTTTTATTTAAGATATCCTCATACACTTCCTCTTTTTGAGAATCTTCTACACCATGAACAGTAAAAAAGCTAAATTGATTAATTAGAGATTTTATTACACCTAGTATTTCTTCCTTTTTAGAAGAGATAATCAATGTATCACCGTAGTTTTTATCTCTTTTTAGCCCATCGTTTATACTTTTAATAATATGAGGTATATTAAACATTCTTATATTATGTCCATCACAAAATGCCAACCCGGATTCTTGGCTTATTACATTCAAAAAACTTTTATCTAATCCATTTGACTCTTCAATATAAATTTTGGAATCGTCAATTTGTTTTAACTCTTTGATAGCCTTTATATATTTCTTTTCATCTTTTACTTTTTCAAAATTTTGTGTGTTAATCCCCAGTACCTTTCCTACTAAAATCTCATTCTTTTTTATTTCTCCTAATATTCTTGGTCTAATTTGAGGTATCAAAAAATCAGGTACATACTTAAACCCATTCTTTTTAAGATAACTTTTGTAATTTGAACCACTTAAAACATAGAGTAAAATAATAATCCTCCTCTCAATTTTTAACATTATATGAGAGAAGGACTATACATATTACATTAGATTATGAAGATATTCTAAAAGTAATTCTATTACTAATTCTTTATCTTCTACTGTATTTAACTTGTTTTTAACTTCATTAGAATTCCTCATGCCCTTTAAATACCAGGCAAGCTGTTTTCGCATTTCCCTTACACCTATTCTTTCTCCTTTGAACTCACAAGTCATATTTAAATGTCTGATTGCCATTTGAATTATCTCTTCATTAGTAGGAGGAATATCCTCTTTCCCCGCCAGAACATTTAATATCCTTTTGAAAATCCAAGGGTTACCAAGAGTTCCTCTACCTATGGATATAGCATCACATTTAGTTTCTTCAATTAGCCTTAATGCATCATTTGGTTCAAAAACATCTCCATTTCCTATAACTGGTATTGAAACACTTTCTTTTACACTTTTAATATATTCCCAGTCTGCTTCTCCTGAATAAAACATATCCCTGGTTCTTCCATGGATTGTCACTGCACTGATTCCAGCTTCTTCAGCAATTTTAGCAATTTTTATTCCATTAATAGAATCTCCATCCCAACCCATTCGGAATTTGCAGGTTACAGGCTTATTTGATACTTTTACAACACTATTTAAAATCCTTTTAACCAAATCTTCATCTCTAGCCAAAGCAGCACCGTCACCATTTTTTACTATTTTAGGAGCAGGGCAGCCCATATTAATATCGATTATATCAATAGAATCATTTTGATTTAGATAGTTTTCTACAATATAAGCCATTACATCAGGATCTGATCCAAATATCTGAAGGGCAACAGGTCTTTCATTATCATCTATGCTCATTAAGTCATTTGTCTTCTCATCTTTGAAGTATAAAGCTTTACTGCTAACCATTTCTGAAAAAACCAAACCAGCTCCCATTTCACGGCATAGTATCCTAAATGCCATATCAGTCACACCTGCCATGGGAGCAAGAAATATATTATTATCCAATTTTAAATTACCAATTTTCATAATTCACCTCTAAATTTAAAGAAAATAAGTAGCATATGCTACTTATTTCTAATTTGCTTTATTTCTTTCATATATTAATCTTAGCCCATCTAAAGTCAACATCTTGTCTATTATTTTTATATACTTGCTTTCACTTGCTATAAGCTGTGAAAATCCACCAGTAGCAACAACATTGATGTCTTTATGCTCTACTTCCATTTCCTTCATCATCAGCTCAATTATATGATCAACCATTCCAATATATCCATAGACCATACCCGATTGAATGCTGGATATAGTATTCTTTCCAATAACCTTATCTGGTTTAACCAGCTCTACCTTTGGAAGCTTTGCTGTTCTTAAAAACAATGCCTCAGATGATATTCTAATTCCCGGGGTAATTAAACCCCCTAGATAATCCCCTTCCTTATTTACATAACAGAAGGTATTTGCTGTACCAAAATCAACAATGATAAGTGGTCCACCGTATTTATCATAAGCTGCAACAGCATTTACAATTCTATCGGCACCTACCTCCCTAGGATTATCATATCGAATGTTCATGCCTGTTTTTACACCTGGACCAATTACTATTGGTTCTTTATTTAAATATCTCATACAGGTGGCTGGCAGCGTGTGCATTAGTGTAGGTACAACAGAAGATATTATTACATCTTCAATATCCAAAACGCTTATATCATTATATTTAAAAATTTGATCAAATAGCAATCCATACTCATCAGATGTTCTATCCTTATCTGAAGATATTCTCCAATCAAAAGCAAGTTTATCTCCTTCATATAATCCAAACACTATATTTGTATTACCAACATCTATAACTAATAACAATCATTTCACCCTCTATCCTCTTTTTGTACCCTTTAAGGCTCTTACAACACTTGTTACAATTATTATAGCAATTATTGTTTCAGGTATCCCATTTGTAATTCCAATTCCATAAATTATCTTTCTAGCCATGGATGGATCTTGACCAATAGCCTGGACGAATCTTTCTCCATAAAAGATATATATCATAGTTAAAACCCCCAGGGTATTGGTTAATGTACCAACTACACTGGAAATTATTAAATCAAAAGAAGCATTTTTGTACTTATAAAGTGTAAGATAAGCTAATACTAAAGTTAATACCAATAAACCTAAATTCATTAATAT
>CAZHLF010000230.1:0-3109 GCA_964532845.1 uncultured Tissierella sp. | reverse complement strand
ATAAGGAGGGTTACAGTGTATACTTCTACTGAGAAATCAAAATTTATAAAGGATGTAAAGGAAATATTAATTAGAGAAAGTTGCGAGCGATTATTTGGGAATTCTCAGATTAGAGATGAAGAAGAATTTAAACATAGGTTAGAGACCTTTAAAGAACTATATTCCTATAACTATGATAAAAGTGATGAGGATAAACCAGTAGAAATTCATGATGACATTTTAGGGTCTTATAGGCCAATGAGCAGTCCAGGGATAATTTCCATAGAAATTTATAATCAAGTGGAGTTCTTTCAAGATATCATTGCAAATTTGATTTTATCAGGATATCATATAACTTTTGCTAATTATAAAATGATGGCAGAACTTACAGTTCTTAAGACCTTTTATCATGAATACTTCCATCATTTTTCAGATATAACATTACAATTGTTCAACTTTCTTAAAGATAAAGATAGTGAGGAAGCACTGGCTGTTGCTTGGAGTCGAATGAAGGTAAATGAATTTGTGAATAAAGCTACTAAAAACAATAATATATCCACATCTTTATATGAAACATACTTAAGGAAAATTTATAATTACCATATTTCTGGTTATAAAGATTGGAAAGAGTATATTTTACCAGAAGATTTTTGTGGGAAAATAATTGATTATATGTATCCGTCGTCAGCCTATTCTCTTATAAAAAATGGTGTGAATTTAGAGATGATGATATTAAATACTTTAAATATGGTATATGAAACAAGCGATGCAGTAGAATATAGGATAGTATAAATGTAATTATTTTCTAGGAGGAATTAACATGACGGTTCAATTAATGTATAATTCAAGATTAATTAAAGCCCTATATTTTGCTGGTAAAGCTCATAAGGATCAATCAAGAAAAGGTTCACAAAGCATTTCATATATAGTACATCTATTAGAGGTAGCAATGATACTAAAGGATAATAATATGCTGGAAGACCTCATAATAGCTGGCTTGTTGCATGATACTTTGGAAGATACTAAGACAAGTAAAAACGATATACAATCAGAGTTTGGTGCAACAGTTTTAGATTTAGTCATGGGTGCTTCAGAAGAGCTGGAAGGAAGAAGTTTTACACAAAGAGTCGGTGCCAGACACTTAACATAGTAACATATTGAATATTATAAAAATGTTATTAGTTGTTAATTATGAGGAGTAAAAAGCCATTCAAGTGCTCGATGGTAAGGTCATAAGTGAGTAAAATGAAGAGTCATAGTTCGTGACGAGTAAATTTGAGTTTGAGGAGTAAATTTAGTGTGTGAGGAGTAAAAAGCAGTCAGAAAGCTTTCTAACTTGATAGAAAGCTTGGAAAATAGGGATTATTTATCAATAATGAAAAGACATGAATTTTGTGAAGTAAGTTAATATTTTGTGAAGTAAACAATAACTTTGATGAGTAGATTATAAAAGGTAGGCTTCTATTAGTAATAGCTACATTTATAGAAAGTCATTCTATAAATGTAGCAATTTAAGCCACAACACTTAATACTTCTTGAATTAATGTTCTTATGAGTCTTGTTTAAGTAAATTACTTAAAGATGCTCCTTAGAAATCCTAATACCTACCCTGGTCCCTTCCCCCAACTTACTATCAATCGAATAACTAACCCTGTCCTCAAACATAAGTTTAAACCTATTATAAGAATTTCGTATCCCAACCTGTTTATTATTCTGGTTACCATTTCCGTTTATATAAAGTCGATTTCTAATATCCTGCAACTGACTATCGCTGATTCCTTTTCCATTATCCTCTATTCGAATAATATAATTCTCTTTATCAGATGAACATGTTAATCTCAATTTACCACCATTTATTTGTGGCAGTAGGCCATGAGCAAGAGCATTCTCTATCAAAGGTTGCAAAGAGAAATATGGAATTTTTAGATCGAGCATCTCATCATCACAATCAACACTATATTTCAATCTATCAGAGAATCGTATTTTTTGTATGCTTAGATAATTTTGAATATATTTTAACTCCTGCTCTAGGGTTATACTAGTTGATATATTTGAAAGACTGTATCGGAGCATATCTGAAAAAGAGTCCAGCATTTCTTTTGCAACTGAGTAATGTTCTAGAGATACAAGCCTTGAAATGGATCCAAGTACATTAAAGATGAAATGGGGAGTAACCTGCTTTTGCAGTGCATCAAGCTTTGCCAGTTTTAATTGGTGCTCCATCTCCATCTGTATTTTTTCATACTCTAAGGTTTTCTTATGTTCTTCAGCCAATTTTTCTTGAAGCTTATTATACATGATACTCTGGATAATATAGTTTGTCATGTTTTCCAAGGCTTTAGCTGTTGAATCTATTTGCTGCTTTGTTAGTACCTTGATTTTACTAAAATATTGTTTTGCTTCTTCAGTTTCTAACCAAGGTATTGAATGAAATTCATCATTACGAGGGTAAGAATCCATATCAGAACACAATACATTCCCAGTGGATATTTCGATTAAATAATTCCACTAAGACGGTAAAACAGGTCCACAATAACGGGAAAATAAGTCCATTGTATCGGACAGGATTCCACTAGTAGGAATCTATAGAAATCTGGATGTATGTAGTTATTGCGTATTAGTGTTGTGGGAGGGTACCCTCCCACAACACTAATACGCGTCGGCGTCCCCGCCTACTCCATGCTTGATGATTCAGATGACTCTTGATTCTTCAAACCATGGCGTTCTCTCATTGATTCTTTACCGTCAATTAGTATTTCATAAGAGTTATGTTTAATACGATCAATAATGGCTTCGGATACAGTGCCATCTGCGGAAGTACCAATTCTTTCATACCAACCTCTTGGATCAAATTGAGTACAGAATATCATGGCACCATTACGAGTTCGAGCCTCTATGATTTCAAATAAATCCATAGCTTCTTGAGTGGTTAACGGCTTCAACAACCATTCATCTAGTATTAGCAAATCAACTTTCTGATACATCTTAATTACTTTTTTGTAGGTGCCTTCTCCCCTAGCAATTAATAGGTCATTCAAAAGTTCTGGTAGTCTGATGTATTTGACCTTAAGGAAATTTCTACATGCAGCAACACCTAAGGCACATGAAATGTAGGTTTTACCATTTCCTG
>CAZHLF010000229.1:0-3155 GCA_964532845.1 uncultured Tissierella sp. | reverse complement strand
GCATAAGGTGCTATTTCATATAAACCAAAATAAACTACAAGCTTATCCCCATCTATATAAAAATCATAGTTTTCACCTTTTGCTTTAAGTGATGCTTCATAATCATGAAAATACATTTGAGGATTTTTTTCTATTTCATCAAGAATTAAGGAATTTATTAGTTTTATGCCTTCAACTTCATTTTTAAACAAGGTTTTTATAGTGTAGATTTCCCCTGTTGAAGTATTGATGGTAAAGTTCTTAATCCAGCTATGTCCATGAGCACCACCTGAATAGGAGTAGGTGTTTATGTTTACAGAAAGAATCTCTCCATTTATAACATAATCATAATTCATATCCAGAGCTATAGATCCTTTAAATGCCTCCTGTCCATCTTTTACAAGCTCCATATTAAGCTCTTCGAAACTTTTAGCTGTAGCTCTTGCATCACCTACAGACTCAGCGACTAAATTACTTATCTGCCTATTAATTTCATCTGCATTTTTAAATCCTTCAAAATAAGGAGCTACCACATGGATTTCTAAAAGGTCTTCATCAATATCAATGATGTTTTGTGTTATAGAAAAAATATCTTCAGCAAAGGAATACACAGTTAAAGATACAATTAAAGCTAATAAAAATAAGGATAAAACTTTTTTCATCTTATCTCCTCCAGGAATTTTCTTAACATAATTGTACAATAATTGTGTTGTCCAGTTGATACAATATGGTTACAGTTTTTTACTCTTTTCTACAACTTGCCAGGTTCCATCATCTGTGCATTTGTATTCTATACTATCCTCAGTGGTAATTGTAGAGCCTACAGCATGATTCTTGTTATCGTTAATACAGGAGACATTGTCCATTTTTGATGATATTAGTGAGGAAAGCATAGTTCCAGTTTCAGATTTATTGTTTTTGATTCTTTCCTCTTCCATTTCTTGATTAGTTAGTTTCTTATCCTTCATTATCATTTTCCTTTCATATAAAAATAACTACATTAAAATTATGCTCAATATTTAGTATATAATTCTATTGAAAAATAGAATATAATAATCAAAAAATATTAATATCTATTATATAATGTATCTTTTTGGTACAATGTTCTTAACTAGAAGCTAAAAAGGTAAGGTGTAGAATGGATAAAGAAAATGTATTAAATAATAATCAATTTGAAGGACTGACTGCACGAGATATATGGGAAAAGTTATACAATAAGGAACTTAATACTAAGAAGCACATTTTGGAATATATTGAAATCACAAGAGTGCTAAAAAAGGAAAATGTTAATGAAGACCAGATAATAGATACTTACAACTATATCTATAATCAAATTGAAGGCTTAAAAACATCAGTAAAACCAAATACAATGATGTATTTAAAAAATCAATTAAAATCACAGCTGGGGAAATATGTAATAGAAAAGGATCCTAAACCCATAGATCATTTCGTAGAATTTTTTAAAGAGGCTTTCCCAGAAGGTGATAGAAGAAAAGATTTTACAAGGGTTCTAAATAATGTAAATAGTATTTCAGAGGATCAGCTGTGGACTACATTAACTTATATTAATAGAGAGTGTCTAAACAATGATCTTGAACTGGATTCTAATGAGATAAAGGACATAGTGGAAGTAATAAAAAATGCGGTAAAGAAAAATAATGTAAGATTTATAACAAAGTTGAGAACTCTTAAACTTTTAAATGATATGCTAAATATCTCTATTGTTAAAGATGGTGATAAATTCAAGGTGAAGAATCAAAGCTAAGATTTGGGATTACTGTTTTTTCTGATGACATAGAATAGTAAACCACATAAAAAAGGAGTTCTCGTAAGTTTGAGAACTCCTTTTTGGCTAATAAAAATAGCCTCTATTATATTGCTTAATATTTACTTCCTTGATTCCTTTTTCATAGGCCATATTGGAAGCAAAATATGGATCCCTAAGTATGGCTCTTCCTAAAGCCACTAAGTCAGCTCTATTGTTGGAGATGATTTCCTCAATGTGGTCATAGTCTTTGATTAGGCCAACTGCTATTACTGGTATTTGGCATTTTTCTTTAATATATTCTGCATGGGAAACTTGATATCCAGGGTAGGTATTAATTCTTGCCCTTACAACTCCGCCGCTGCTTACATGTACTATATCTATACTATCTTTTACTAAGTTAATTATCTCAGACATTTCTTCTTTGTCAATTCCACCTTCCGTATAGTCGTCTGCTGAGACCCTTAGGGCTATGGGTTTATCTTCAGGCCATACATCCTTTATAGCTGTAATGACTTCCTTAAGGAATCGTACTCGATTCTCCCTGCTACCGCCATATTCGTCCTCTCTTTTATTAGAAAGGGGAGATAGGAATTGATGGATTAAATATCCATGAGCTCCGTGGATTTCTATCATATCAAAACCTGCTTGGTTTGCTCTTCTTGCAGCATCCTTAAAGAGTTCTACTATTTTAGATATCCCTTCTTTAGTTAATTCTCTGGGAATCCTATAATCCTCACTAAATCTTATGGGAGAAGGTGCTACTATGAATTCATCATTGGATTCACACTTTCTTCCTGCATGTGCCAATTGAATACCTATCTTTGCATTATAAGGTCTTACCTTATCAACGATTCTCTTTAATCCCTTTATATGTTCATCGGACCAAATTCCTAAATCATTGCTACTAATTCTTCCATTTGGTGTAATCCCGGTTGCTTCTATGATTATAAGCCCAGTTCCACCTACTGCTCTTGAAATATAATGGTTTTCATGGAAATCCTGAACAAAACCATCTTCTTCTGCAGAATACATACACATTGGAGGCATTACTATTCTATTTTTCAACTCCATATTTTTTATCTTAAAAACGCTAAAACTATTCAATATTTATCACTCCTTTATTTTTGAGACCACTTGTATACTAATTTACCCTTCTATTGATGATATTAAATCATTTAAGTATCTTTTAATGCATTATCCTTGCTTTTCTACATTAAACATTTCGCATGATATAGTTAAGAAAGAAAAGACTAAATGATAAAGATTGTAGTATAATGAAGAATACAATTATTAAAGGAGGATTTACATTGGCAGAAATAAAATATGAAATAACTAAACATATAGGTGTAATAGCGGAGTTTGTCAAGCAAGTTGTCGCATTTAGTATAAAAAATATATTTCGTTATTT
>CAZHLF010000228.1:0-3177 GCA_964532845.1 uncultured Tissierella sp. | reverse complement strand
TTTATGGCAAAAATTCAAATACATTTCAATATTAAAAATATACAAATTTTCAAAGTGGAGTTAAAACCTAAAGTATTAACGCGTCGCAGACGCTATTTTTATTCTTTGTGATAGGGGTTTGGAGTATTTACAGATAGAAATCTTACTAATCGGTTGCTCAGGTTTATCCAGTTATGATTTTTTGTAGAATTGATTATTATACTATCACCAGGATATAAAAGATATTCCTTACCCTCATAATAGACAGTTAATACTCCTTCAAGTACATATATAAATTCATCACCTCCGTGATGATAGGTACCTAAGTCTGATGTGTCTGTAGAAGGAGTAGGTAGTAATTCAAAAATTCGTGGTAGTAATTGAAACTCCTCAATGTTTCTTGATAGATTATATTGGATGATTTGTTGGTTAATTATCGAGTATTCTTTCTCGTAATTTCTTATAACTGGATTTTCATTTGAAATAATATTTTCCTTAAAAAATACACTTAAATCTGTTTCTAAAATTTCTGCCAATTTTGCCAAAGTATCCACAGCGACAGCAGACATACCTCTCTCCATCTGAGATAAAAAGCCAATGGAAAGACCAGATTCCTTACTTAGTTTATCTAAAGTAAAATTTTTTTCAATCCTAAGTTCTTTTATCTTTGCTCCAATTGCTGCATTGTAACTCATAATAACATACCTCCATAATATGTTTTCTGTTGTTCTTCTTTCATTATACAGTAAAAATTGTAAAATTCAATGAAACAAATTGTGAATAGAGAAATAAATTCATAAATATGAAAATAAATAGCCGATAATTATTGACATTGTGAAAATAAGTGTTATTATAATGAATATATAATCTTAAATGGTAAGCGAAAACTAAAGAATGGATTATAATCCAAAGATAGTCTGCTACTAAATTATAAGTTGTTTAATAGATTCTCTAAGGATTTTATTCCATTAATATACGCTTGTGACCATATGAAATATGCTTGTATATTTGAGACTACATGATTAATTTATAAGAGATGTTTGTAGATAGCTAAGTCACTGAAATAGATAGAGGCGAATTCAGAAACAACAATAGTCTCATCCAATTTAAAGAATTATTTATCAATATACATTATAAGCACATTCATAATTGTGAAAAAGCTATATTGAAATATAATAAAAAAGGGAGATTGAATAATGAAAATTATTTTTAAGAATGAAGCAGAGTTGAATTTTCAGGACGAAATTATTAAACAAAATATGAGCAATGCATTAACTAATTTTAGAAAAGGAGAAAAATTTCCTCTTATTATTGGAAGTGAAAAACGATATACTGATGAGGAAAATATTTCTATAAATCCAGGGAAGAAGTCTGAGATTTTGGGCTATACTTCCAAAGCTTCCATAAAGGATGCCGAAGATGCAATGAAAGCCGCAAGTGAGGCATTTAAGACTTGGAAGTTTGCACCTAGTTCAGAGCGTATTAAATTAGCTCAGAGGGTTATTGAGATAATGCAAAGAGAAAGATACAATTTAAATGCGACTATTATTGAAGAGAGTGGGAAAAATTGGGGAGAAGCAGATGGTGAAGTATGTGAAACAATTGATTTTATAAATGCCTATAGTGTTGGTGTCCAAGAACTAGAAAAAGGAGTAAAGTTACAAGATATCCCAACAGAAAAAAATCAAGCATTGTATATTCCTATAGGAGTTGGAGTGATTATATCTCCATGGAACTTCCCATTGGCCTTAATGGCGGGCATGGTAATTAGTGCCATTATTACAGGAAATACTGTAGTTGTAAAACCAGCTTCTCAGACTCCTATAACAGCCTATAAATTCATTGAGATTTTAGAAGAAGCAGGATTTCCAAAAGGTGTAGTAAACTTGTTATTTGGAAATGGTGGAGAGATAGGAAATTATTTGGTAGAGCATCTTGAAACACGTTTCATCAACTTCACAGGTTCAAAGGAAGTAGGTCTAAATATTAATAAAAGAGCGGCTCTAACTTCTGATAAATGGATAAAGAGAATAGTATCTGAAATGGGTGGTAAAAACGCAATTATAGTAGATAAGTCAGCCGATCTTAATCAAGCAGCGGAAGGTGTTGCTATTTCAGCTTTTCACTTCCAGGGTCAAAAGTGTTCAGCATGTTCTCGAGCTATAGTTCACGCGGATGTTTATGAGGAATTTTTAGATAGGCTGGTAGATTACACAAAAAATATCCAAATGGGATTGGGTAAAGACAATATTACTATGGGTCCTGTAATAAGCCAAAGTGCTTATAATAGTATAACGAAATATATAGAAATAGGTCGTAGTGAAGGAAAAATAGTATATGGCGGGACCTATGATGACTCAGAAGGATTTTATATTAAACCAACGATTATAAGAGATATAAAACATGGAGATAGAGTTTCAGTTGAGGAGATCTTTGGGCCAGTATTGGCAGTAATTAAGGTTTCTTCATTTGATGAAGCCTTGGAGATTGCCAATGATACAGAATATGGCTTAGCGGGCTCTGTTTATTCTCAAGATGAAGAAAATTTAAATCGTGCAAAGGCTGAATTTCTAGTCGGAAATCTTTACTTAAATCGAAAATCAACAGGTGCAGTAGTGCAACAACATCCATTTGGGGGATACAATATGTCTGGAACAGCAGCTAAATCTGGAACAACAGATTATCTTTATAACTTTATACAAATGAAATCTATTGCAAGAAAGTTAATAAGCTAGATCAAGTATTTTATTTATCAGAAATTTATCACATTTGAATTATATAAGTATATAGTTACAGGATTTGGTAAAGCAAACAAAGAATGATATCATAAGGATATCATTCTTTATTTGCTTTTGTAGGGAGGTTACCCTTAAAGCTGATTTGAAAAATAAAAAGTTTATTTTAATTGACTTTGAAAATAGTATAGGTTAACTTAAATAATAAAACGATGATAGTATGCTTTTCCATGAGATAAGTATTAGAATCAAATTTTAAGGAGTAAATAAATGAAAACAATAAAAGATTACCATGAATCAAAGCAAAAAGAACCATCCATCATCCTTCAACTGACTATAATTGTCACTATATTAGCCATGGCCTATGGCATGGAAATTGGATTAGGACTTCCTCTTCCTGCATCAATTATTGGTATGATATTGCTATTGATCCTGCTATTTACAAAAATAATAAAAATAAGTC
>CAZHLF010000227.1:0-3242 GCA_964532845.1 uncultured Tissierella sp. | reverse complement strand
AATTATGAAGCTAAAAAAAGCAGGCCATATACTTGCTATAAATATGTTTTTTGTTTTGCTCATAGCACTTAAGGCAAGAAAACTGGCTAAACTACCGAAGATTACATCTATAATCCCAAAAGGACTGGCAATATTTGCAATGGCACATCCTAAAGTCAGAGGCAATACATAAAATGGATCAAAATATGCCAGCAAGGTAAGAACCTCTGATAATCTAAACTGTAATGCACCGTATGCAGGCAAAGTTAGAGTTAATATGGCATATAATGCAGCTACTACTGCACCTCTTACAAGTTTATTAGTCTTCATTATTTTCACCTACCCCAAAATCGGTATTATTCCAGAGTATTTCAACATTATCCATTTCCTCAAGGTAGGAGTAGTTTTCCTTAAACCAAGTAATAAGCTCTGGATCAGCTTTAACAGGTGTAGAATTATCCACATAGATATTGATACAACCTCTTTCAAAGGTCTTCAAGAGTATTTCTATATCCTTGTGGATCATTTCTTTTGTTTGTCCTTTTATTCCTACTAATAGACAGATTGTATTAAAATAAGAGGATACTTCTTCAGGACTACTGTAATTTATACCTTTTTTCAAGTACTTATTTCTAAATTCATCATCAAAGGTTTCAATTCCACATTTAAATTCCACTTTAATTCCTGGAAAGTAGTCCTTGATTTCTTCAAGCCTTTTTCTGTAACTGTAGTGGGCTTCAAAATAAAGCTCTTCAATTTCCTTTTCTAATACTATGTCTTTTATATCCTGTAAGCTTTCCTTAGGCAATTCAAATACACTTGCGGAATTAATTATCTCTAATCTTTTAAATTCCCCTGTTATATCTTTAAGAACACCTTTGTTAAATTTGATAATACTTTCGTCATTTTCGCAATTATCATGGATATAATCGCAAAAAAAACATCGCCCCCATTGGCATGGGCGCGATTTTAATAGTACAATTTCACGTGGATTTTTATCTAAAATCCTGCTGTATCTAATCATTTTATCACTCCCTTGATTTTTTAAGTGGGTCCCAAGGAAACACTTTGAATATAAATAGACCATATTACTCTATCATCTATCCTGGATTAAAACAAGATTTATTTAGTCAATTCTAATTGTGTAAATGATATAAATCATATTAATTCTCTAATATACTTCCCTCAGACATAGTAATTACCCTTTCTGCAATTTCATCAACAAAAGCATTATCATGAGTTACTATAATTATTGCTATACCCTGGGATGCAAGGGTTCTTATGATCTGGGTTATTTGTCCTCTTGTATCTTCATCTAATGCAGACGTTGGCTCATCAAAACAAAGGATAGAAGGATTTAGCATACAGGCTCTTGCTACTGCCACTCTTTGTTGTTGCCCTCCTGAAAGCTGATAAGGATAACTATTTTCCTTCCCATCCATTCCTAGTTGTCTTAGTAGTTCTATTGCCCTTTGTTCAATAACTTCCTTGGAATTCTTCCTTAAAAAGTTAGGAGCAAGAGTCAGATTTTCCATTACAGTCATATGAGGATAAAGGTTAAAGTTTTGAAATACTAGACCAATTTGTTGTCTAATTTTCTGTAATTCTTCCTTTGAGGCGGTTTCTACTCTGCCATTAACACACTTATAAAGGTACTGGTCATTTATCTTAATTGACCCTTTGTCAGGGGTTTCCAAGGTGGTTAAACATCTTAAAAGAGTTGTCTTACCTTCTCCAGACCTACCTTTAATACATACAATTTCACCTTTTTCTATAGAGAAGGACACATTTTCAAATACCTTGTTGTCTCCAAATGATTTGCTTAAATTTTCCACTATTAATGTCATAATGTCCTCCTATCTATAGTAACTAAATTTTTTCTCTATATTTCCAAGAAGTTTTGTTAAAAAGGCAATAATTATAAGATATACAAACCCGATGAAAATATATGGTACAAATGTTGAGTAGGTATTGGAAACTGATTTTGCAGCTTTTAAAGCATCTGAAACACCTAATATATAAACCAGAGATGTATCCTTAATAAGTGTAATTACCTCATTTCCTATTGATGGCATTACATTTTTAATTACCTGAGGTAGTATTACCTTCATAAATGTAGCGGTCTTACTTAATCCTAATACAGTAGATGCTTCTACTTGTCCTATATTTATGGAGTTAATTCCTCCCCTGAATATTTCTGCAAAGTAGGCAGTATAGTTTAGTATAAATGCAATAAATATAGCCTGATATCTACCAAATGCAAAACCTATAACAGGGACATAATGAAAGCCAAAGAAAATGAACATCAGCTGCAAGAGAAGTGGTGTTCCCCTCATAATATAAATATAGCTACCAGTAATATTGGCTATAGTCTTATTCTTAGACATTCTAAGCTTAGCAACTATAATGGATAGTGGAAGGGAGAATATTAAGGTTACCAAAAATACTCCTATGGTTGTCTTTAATCCTTCAATTGTCATGGGGACGAGCATTTCAAATACTTTCATTAATAAATCCTCTTTCTAGTAATATATTTTAGTTTCCTGCAAACCACTTTGCGTATATTTCATCATATGTTCCATCAGTTCTCATTTCATTAAGAGTATAGTTAATATTTTTTAAAAGTTCAGTATCATCTTTTCTCATTCCTATGCCAAATTCTTCAGGTCCAAGGTTTTCCACTAATACTTTATACTTTTCCCCACCTTTATTTTTCATGTGGTATCTCGCCAAGACTTCGTCTGCAATAATTGCATCAGATCTACCTGACTCTAGGTCATTAAATACTTCAGTAAAAGTTGCATACTCTATTAAAGATCCATCTTTTAGTGAATCTATAAAACCTTCCTGTGCTCTGGCTGCATCTAGTGAACTTGATTCAGCTTGTGTTGCAACTACTTTTCCACTTAGGTCAGCGATAGTTTCAATTGTTGAATCTGCCAAAGTAATAATAATTTGGGCATTTGCTAAGTATGGCTCTGAAAAATTAACTTTTTCTTTTCTTTCTTTTGTTATGGTATAACCATTCCAAATAAGATCTATATTACCTGCATTTAATTCTGTTTCCTTCATTGACCAGTCTATAGGTTGAAACTGGATATCCATATTAAGTCTTTTTCCAACTTCTTTTGCAAGGTCAATATCAAAGCCTACTAATTTCCCTTTCTCATTTCTAAAACCCATTGGAGCAAATGTATCATCAAGTCCCATTATCAGGGTTTGGTTTTCTACTGAGGCTGGTTGGTTAACATTGGAAGTTTCCT
>CAZHLF010000226.1:0-3288 GCA_964532845.1 uncultured Tissierella sp. | reverse complement strand
AATGGAAAGGCATTGAAAAACTTTTAAAAAAAGAGGTTGAATCCTCATTGCGGTGGATTATGCAATTTTTAATAATTGCTTATGATACCTAAAAAATAATTGAAAGGTTAGGTGGTTAATCATGGTTAAGTTCATTTTAGGTAGAAAAGGTGCTGGAAAAACTAAATGGTTAATTGACAATGCTAACAAAGATATGAAGGAGGGTAATGGAAACATTGCGTTTGTTGATGTGGATGATGATCATATATTCACTTTGAATTATAATGTAAGACTTATTAATGCCATGGAGTTCAATGTATTGAATGTTGAATCTTTCTATGGTTTTTTATGTGGTCTTTTAGCAATGGATTATGATTTGGAAAAGATATATGTTGATGGTATATATAAGGTGATGAGCCTGGATTTACAAGATATTGTAACTTTACATGATGCACTAAAGAAAATCTGTAAGAAGTATGAAGTTGAGTTTTATATAAACGTGGATTATACAATGGATAAAATTCCAGAGTCCATGAGAGAATACTGCTTGGAGATTGAAGCCTAAGACAAAAAAAGATAGAGTGAATCTCGGTTAGATAAATCTAATAGAGATTCACTTTTTTTCAGTTCAAAACCTAACCCCAAGTTGACCTAACACAGCGAACATTAGTGAGCTGCTTGTAGGTCATTCACAAATAATACCAAATCTTCGCAACTGATAAGGAGCAAGAAGATTTGAGTATTATACTGCGTAGATGATTTTCGTAAGTCTAACTTAATTCATTGGTTTGAATGTAGAACAGTCGGTTTGGTTTGAGCTTGTTGCATTCTTAGGCTCTACTAAAATTGCATTAGCTACACATTCTCTTCCATCCTTATTGTAGGTACATGTATTTACAAGACATTTTACTCCCTCTAAAGGTTCATTCTTATTCATTAATATTCTCCTTTCATAATAGATTAAGGCAGTTGCCATAAAATTAGTTTTTACACTAAATGATATTTTATTCTTTTAATAAAATTCGTTATAGGGTAGAATAGAGAAATGGAGGAATGGTAATGGGGAAATATACAACAAAATTGGAGAGACTGGACAAAGTGCTTTCTAATATGGGATATGGAAGTAGAAGAGATGTTAAAAAGTATATAAAGGATGGACTCGTAAAGGTTAATGGAGAAACAGTCCAGGATAATGAATTTAAAGTAAGTCCTTATAAGGATGAAATAATTATTAGAGGAGAAGTGGTGAATTACAGAGAGTATATTTACTTGATGATGAACAAGCCACAAGGATTAGTTTCATCTACAGATGATCCTCTAACAAGAACTGTAATAGACCTCCTGGAGGATAAATATCTTATATATGAGCCATTTCCTGTGGGAAGGCTGGATAAGGATACAGAGGGATTATTACTAATTTCAAATGACGGAAAACTAGCACATGAATTATTATCTCCTAAAAAAGGTGTAGATAAAACTTATTTTGCAGAAGTTGATGGAACAGTAGAAGAAGAACATATAAGAAAATTTCAAGAAGGTGTCACTCTTGAAGATGGATACAAAACTTTACCTGCAAAACTGGAAATCTTAGAATCAGGTGTAATTTCCAATATTAATATTACAATCCAGGAAGGTAAATACCATCAGGTAAAAAGAATGTTTGAATCCATTGGAATGAGAGTTTTATTTCTAAAAAGAATAACCATGGGGCCATTGGTACTGGACACTTCCCTTAGTCCTGGTGAGTACAGGGAATTAAGAGAGGAAGAAATTAACCTACTAAAATTCCGTTAATATGATATAATGTGATAGTGAATAGTGAATAGTGAATAGTGAATAGTGAATAGTGAATAACATGCTGTCATTTCGAACGAAGTGAGAAATCTCGGGTTATGACCTGCGAGAATGACCTGAATGATAATAATTAAGAATTAAAAAATTAAGAATTAAGAATTAAAAATTAAGAATTAAGAATTAAAAGAAATATTAAAAGAAATATTAAATTACCAATAACAATTTAAATAGCAAGTTTACAATAAGACCCTTAAGAATGGCCCTAATAATTGTGAATTGTGCATTGTGAATTGTGAATTTATTTAGAATGGGTGTATAATTTGGAATCTTATCTTAACCGGTATAGAAGGAATGGTTTGTTTGAGAGATTTTTTGCAGACAGATCTTCTTTAATAGTGCAGTATGCAAATGGAGATATAACAAAGCGAGAGTTTATTCAAAACAACTATAATATTGTAACCAATATGAATATTAAGCCGTTTCTAAAAATAGACAGCTTTGAAAAAGGTATGTATAACTACCAGTATTACAATGTAATGGCCAAGTATTTTACAACTCTAGCTAAGGAAATTAGAAATACAAAGAAACATCAAAGATATTATGTATATTATCTTAATAAGGGAAATAATTTTTATCATGAAAAGGATAAATCAGCAGTAAGTTTACTTAAATTCATAGAATTTAAAAATGTAGAAGCATATTTTGTAAAATGTAAATCCAAGTTTCTTCAAGATAAGCTATTTGAAGTAGTCTTATTAGATTACAAAGAAGCAATTTTCCATTCTAAGGCAGAATGGTTTTTAGATATTTTACGAGATGAAGGTGTATTTATAGAGGGCATGAAGCCTTCCTTAATTGATGAATATATTAATGAAACCTATTAAAAAAGATGTTTAGTTGTGCAAGCACAACTAAACATCTTTTTACTTACTTAGTATCTTCAATATTTCTTCGTAGCTACTACCTTTTACGATACTATAGGTTCCAGCTTTAAGCTTTGTATCTAGTTTTAACTCTACAGCTTTTGCCAAAAAGTCTCTGCTGCTGTTTATTACTCCTGCTTCTTGAAGGATTGCTCCAATCTTTCCTGGTAGGGATCCTGCAGGGATTTCTATTTTAACCTTTACACCTGAAGGTTCTGCAGGTGTTTGAGGTTGATTTGCAGGTGGTTCTTCTACTACTGGAGGCACTTCTTCTGGAGTTTCTACAGGTGTTTCCACTGGTTGTTCTTCTGACGGTTGTTCAGCTGGATCTTCAGGAGTTTCTGAAGGAGTAGGCTCCTGAGGTGTCTTTCCTTCGTTGTCCTTAGGAGTATCTACAGCTGTATGTATGGTAGTCCCAGGAATATCCTTGGCATCACTGGCAAATAATATATCCAGTCTCCAGCCTATTACAGCTACTACTGCAACAACTATGCCAAGCATTACTACATAATCAAATCCATCATATAAAATATCTTTTATCTTCTCTATAATCTTATTCATGGCCTCTCCTTAATTAAATAAACTAAAGTTT
>CAZHLF010000225.1:0-3289 GCA_964532845.1 uncultured Tissierella sp. | reverse complement strand
TTTGTTTTATATTTTTGTTTATATGTTTTGGTTTATATGTTTTGATTTTTATGTTTTTATGTCTATCTGATGTTACTTTAAAAAAATATTTTGTAATTTAAATTGTCTCGACTTCGAAATAATTTGGTAACTGAACTCTATTTTTTGAGAAGGAAATAGGTTAATGATTAACACCCTTAATAGATAGACCCTATTCTCAGCTTGTTAATCATGCCTATTTACAAGCAAAAAATAATAGTTCAGTCAAATTATTGAGGGAGAAGGAATTTAAATTACTAAATATTTTGTCCCTAGCATTATCATTATATAACGAAAAAAAGGGGTTTCCCCCTTTAGTCTCTTCTTCTTCTTGTCATGTATAAAATCCTTAAAAGTTCACCTATAGCTGTAAGGGTTGCTGCCACATAGGTAAGAGCGGCTGCATTTAGAACCTCTTTAGAAGGCTTGATGTTTTCTCTTGGTATAATCCCATTTTCAAGCTGTACCAATGCTCTCTTTGATGCATTGAATTCAACAGGTAGTGTAATAACCTGAAATAATACTACTGATAAAAACAACACTATACCTAAGTCTATAAAAAATGGACTAATAAGAAAACCTATCATAATAAATACCCAAACAAGTCTAGAACCAAAATTAGCAATTGGTGCTATGTTATTTCTAAGCATCAATGGAAAATATCCCTCTGAATGCTGAATAGCATGACCTACCTCATGGGCTGCTACACTTAAAGCTGCTATGGAACTGCTACCATAAACAGTCTGAGATAATCTTAGTACTCTAGATCTTGGATCATAATGATCTGTAAGGTTTCCTCTTACTTGTTCAATTTGAACATCATATAAGCCATTTCTATCAAGAATCATCCTTGCAACTTGTATCCCTGTCATTCCTGTATTACTATTTACTCTAGAATACTTATTAAAAGCATTTTTTATCTTCATTTGAGCAAAGCCAGCAAAAAGAAGAGCAGGTACAACAAAAATAAGATACGACATTAAATTTTCTGTTCCATAGCCATATCCAAATCCATACATAAAATCACCTTCCTATTTAAGTAATGTTCCAACTTCAAGGCTGTTTCCTGCTAAATATTGTGCTACTGTTAATACTTTTTTACCTGGAAACTGTAGCTCTTTAATTATAATCTGACCATCATTTACACTTACATTAATACCATTTTTATCTACTGACACAATAGTTCCACAAACTTCATTAACCTTTTTATTCAGGAAATCTACTTTGTGTATTTTAACCATGTCCTCCTTATAATAGCTAAAAGCATTTGGCCATGATTTAAGACCTCTAACCTTATTCACTATATCTACTCCATTACTACACCAGTTTATTCTCCCTAGCTCCTTATTAATCATAGGTGCATAAGTAGAAATTTCGTGGTTCTGTGGTGTAAATATGGCTTTATTTTCTACTATATCATTCATAGCCTTAACTATTAATTCTCCACCTATTTTTGAAAGTCTATCATGAATAGTATCTACATCATCTTCTGCTTTTATTGGTGTGCTTTGGATTAAAATGGTATCTCCTGAATCAAGACCTTCTTCCATTTTCATTATGGATATCCCAGTCTCTTTTTCTCCATTGATAATTGCCCAGTTTATCGGTGCAGCACCTCTAAGTTTAGGTAATATAGATGCATGAACATTTAGGCATCCATATTGGGGAATATTAAGAATTTCACTTTTTAGTATTTGTCCATATGCCACAACTATAATAAAATCAGGCTGGATTTCTCTTATTTTATCTATTGATTCTCTTTCATTTATCTTCTTAGGTTGAAATACCTCTAGGCTTAGTTCTAAAGCCTTTTCTTTTACCGGCGTTGGTTGAAGTTTTTTACCTCTTCCCTTTGGTTTATCTTCCTGAGAAATAACTAGTGAGATATCAAAGCCACTATTGTATAAACTCTCCAATGTAGGTACTGCAAAATCAGGAGTACCCATAAATACAACTTTTAGATCTTTATTCGGCATCAGTATCATCGTCCTCATTATCAAACATTTCCAAAGCCTTGTCAGTATATAATATTCCGTCTAAGTGGTCAATTTCGTGACAAAATACTCTGGCCATAAGACCTTGAGCCTGGATTAATTTTCCAACACCATTCTCATCAATAAACTTTACTTTTATGGTCTCTGGTCTTTCCACTGTACCTGAAAAACCAGGAACTGAGAGACAACCCTCTATATCAGTTACTTTCCCATCCTCTTCAACAATAACAGGGTTTATTACCTTTAAAGGTCCATCACCAATATCTACAACAATTACTCTTCTTAATATTCCTACCTGTGGAGCCGCAAGACCTACTCCATTGGCATGAATCATGGTTTCTACCATATCATCCAAAAGTGTTTTTATTCTTTCATTTATTTCAGTTACTTCCTTTGATGTTTTCCTTAATAATGGATCCCCATCAAGTCTAATTTCTCTTAATGCCATTTACTTTCCTCCTATAGTATCGTGTTAGGATTTATATCTATACTAATTTTTATACCCTCTTTTAGCTTATATTCATCTAATATACACGCCTTATTTAATAGATCTTTTAACCCATCCATTTCTTCATCTTTAGCTTTAATTAGCAGCTGCCATCTAAAATTATTTCTAATTTTTTCAATGGGAGCAGGGTTAGGTCCTATTAGAAAATTATTTAAATCCTTTAGATGAAATTTCTCCATATATCCTTTAATTATATCATAAAAGCGAAAACTTTTTTCTCTTACAAGTGAAATATTCTCACCATATATTAATACACTTATTAAATTTATAAAAGGTGGATAGAGAAATTCATTTCTTAAACCTATTTCAGTATTATAAAAACTAATATAGTCCTGTGCCTTAGAAAATATTATACTATAATGATCTGGCATATAGGTCTGGAGAATTACCTTTCCAGGAGTATCTCCTCTTCCTGAACGACCTGCTACCTGAGTTACAAGCTGAAATGCTTTTTCAGGAGATCTAAAGTCTGGAAGATTTAATGTAGTATCTGCTGCAATGATTCCAACCAAAGTTACATTAGGAAAATCCAAACCCTTGGATATCATTTGAGTGCCAATTAAAATGTCAATTTCTCCTCTTTTCATTCTCTCAAGTATAGCCTCAAAACTTCCCTTCTCAGTAGTTGTATCGCTATCCATTCTTACAATTCTTGCATTTGGAAACTGCTCTCTAGTTTGTTCTTCAACCCTTTCAGTCCCTATTCCAAAGAACTTAATAAACTTACTGCCACAGCTTGGACAAATTGTAGGTGGTGATTCTGTATTAC
>CAZHLF010000224.1:0-3324 GCA_964532845.1 uncultured Tissierella sp. | reverse complement strand
TTATCATAAAGATATTTAAAAATAATTTTTCCCAGTCTTGTAATCTCCCAGGTATATGTTGGATAGAAGGTTGTCCTAGCCAAACCTAAAAGCTTTAGATACTCATTTATATTTTGGAGAAATCTTATTGTATGTTTATTTTCATCAAGAATTTCATTGATAATAAACTTAACATCGTATTGTTTGTTTTCTAATAAGTTGATTGTACAGCTTAAAAACCTATCTATAGAAAGGTCTAAAACCTTATCTTCCATTTCTAAGGCAGATTTAAAAAACTCTTTATTCCATATGCTTGTAAATATTAGTGAAAATTTTTCTTCATCTCTTAAACGAATAAAGTTTGTACCCTTTTTAGTAAGTAGGAGTTTATTTTTTGAAATATTTATTAGTTCAACTTTTAGTCCAATATTAAAGAACATATCTATAATAGGATAATCACTTTGGTTTGCATATTCACCTTTAGTTGAAACTCTATCTTCTATAAACTCATTTAACTCCTTGAGATATATTCTTTTAAGTTTATTCTTTGAAGTAAGTTGAGGTTCTTTTTCAATGATATATAGTAGAAAGCGATCAAAATTAATTAAAAGTTCTACTGATGTGTCATTTAAATTATCAGATATTTTGTTTTCAAGACATCTATCTATTTTAAATGGACTTGTAAAATTCTTTAGTTTTGACATATATGAAAATCTATTTTCGCTAATATTTAGTAGTTCAAGATAACCATCTTTATAGCTTACATCCTTATTTCTTAGAAACTTCATATATTTTACAAATGTGCTTATATAGGAATTTAGTTCTTCTTTGGAAGTAATAAATCCATCATCGATGGCAAATTTAAAAAAATATTTAAAATCCAATTTGTCCAAATCATAAAGTGTTAAGTCCTCTTGAGCTAAATAGTACTCAAAAAACTCTATTAAATTAGTAATATCTTTTTTGGATCCAGAATGATCCCTTTTGCTAGAAAGATAATCTTCAAATTCATCAATCTCATCATATAGAAAAGAATCTATGCTATCATCTAATTCTATTGTATTTTGTATGCAATTATTATAAATTTCGTTGATATACAGGGAATATTTTTTTATATATCCCAGTGTAGTTAGTTCAGGTTCATTTATCCTTCGTATATTATAGTCAATTATAAACTCTTCCATAAACATTGATTTTGATGATTCTGGTAGGTAGCTAATTTCTCCTATAAAGTTATAATCCTGGACAATTTTTCCTATCCTTACCAAGATAAATTCACCAGTATGAAGGACAGAGTTTAATTGAGGTTCCCAAACTTTAAATTCTAAATTTTGAAGAGCATCCCGTAAAACCATGTAGTCATCTTCATATCCTATAATTTCAAATAGTGAAAGAAAGGATTTGCTTCTCTCCTTAAGGACATTCTCTTCTAGTGAGGTTAAATCACTACCATGTTCATCAAGGTATCTTTCTATAAAGGTTCGTCCATCTAGATTTAAGTAGTCTGTAGTAAGATAAATATTAAAGGATAATCTATTGCTAATTCCTTCAATAGAAGGATATTCCTCATATATACTTTCTGAAATCTTATCTATATCTTCAACTGAGTTTATATATTCCATTAATTTTCTGGTTGTTTGATTCTCCAACCTATATGTAACATCTGTACTTAATTTTTGCATAATCTCCTCCAATATTAAAAACACATCCTCTAGGGTAAAACATGATTAACCCCAATCACATTATACATTAATGGTTTTTATTTCTCAATATGGAGGAAAGATAGTTTTAGACTATATTGTATTACATTGAGAATTTATGACTGATGTGATAAAATTATCTAAATCATGGATTGGAGGGAAGGCTTTGATAAAGTTTAAGGATTATAAATACGAAAGACCGGATTTAAAGAAAATCGAAGAAGAAATCCATAGGCTATTAGTACAGTTTGATGAAGCCCAGGATGTAGAGACCCAAAGTAAGGTAATCAGGGAAATTAGTAAGATTCGTAACAATTTTGATACTATGGCTACTCTTGTTAGTATAAGACATTCTATTGATACAGAAGATGAATTCTATGAAAAGGAAAATGACTTTATAGATGAAAATGGACCAATATATCAAAATCTTGTAACAAAATACTATAAGAGTATTATCAACTCCAAATTTAGAAACGAACTAGAAGAAATATGGGGCAAGCAGCTATTTAATCTGGCTGAATTACAGATAAAAAGCTTTTCAGATGAAATTATTGAGGATATGGTAAAGGAAAACAAGCTGATAACAGAATACGATAAATTAATTGCTTCAGCAAAGCTTCCTTTCCAGGGTGAAACGAGAAACCTTAGCCAATTAAGACCTTTTATGGAATCTAAGGATAGAGAAATAAGAAAGAGCGCATATGAATTATTTACTTCATTCTTCGTTGAAAATGAGTCCACAATAGATAGAATATATGATGACATGGTTAAGGTAAGGGATATCATGGCTAAGAAGCTTGGATATAAGAACTTTGTTGAAATGGGCTATGCCAGAATGGGTCGTAGTGACTATAATGCAGAAATGGTAGCTAATTATAGAAAGCAAGTTTATGAAGACTTAGTTCCTTTAGTAAATGAGCTAATGGACAGACAAAGAAAAAGACTTGGATTAGATGATCTATTATACTATGATGAACCTTTGGAATATCTAACAGGAAATGCTACACCTAAGGGAAGTCCAGAATGGATCTTAGAAAATGGGAAAAAGATGTATAATGAATTATCCAAGGAGACAGATGAGTTCTTCTCCTTTATGATGGATAGAGAGCTACTAGACCTATTGTCAAAGAAAGGCAAAATGAGTGGAGGATACTGCACAATTATCCCTGACTACAAGTCACCATTTATATTCGCTAACTTCAACGGAACAAGTGGTGATATCGATGTATTGACACATGAAGCAGGTCATGCATTCCAGTCATATTTAAGTAAGGATTATGAGCTTCCTGAATATGGTTTTCCAACATATGAAGCATGTGAGATTCACTCCATGAGCATGGAGTTTATTACCTGGCCTTGGATGAAGTTGTTCTTCCAGGAAGATGTAGAGAAGTATAAATTTAGTCATCTTGCAGGGGCTATTAACTTTATACCATATGGAGTAACCGTGGATGAATTCCAACATGAAATCTATATGAACCCAGAAGCAACTCCAGAGGAAAGAAAGAACATGTGGAGAGAAATAGAGAAGAAGTATCTGCCTTTTAGAGATTATGTTGATAATGACTTCTTAAATAGAGGTGGGTATTGGTTTAGACAGGGACATATATTTTCTAGTCCATTCTATTATATAGATTATACACTG
>CAZHLF010000223.1:0-3335 GCA_964532845.1 uncultured Tissierella sp. | reverse complement strand
GTGTTATGCTTGATAAACCAAGCAGAAGAAAGGTAGAACTAGCACCAGATTTTGTAGGTTTTACAATACCTGATGTATTCATTGTAGGATATGGTTTAAATTATGGAGATCATTATAGAAATATCCCGTATATTTTTACTTTTGAATAATAACCTAAATAGCACCTACAGACATCTGTAGGTGTATTTATTAGTATAGGAGTGATGAAATGGAAGGCCATAGAAAGCCTGGAATTTTTGAAGCCAACTTACTATTTTTAATTATGGGGTTTGGACTTATTTTTATTGGATATTTGGTTCAAAGTAGAAATGTCTTTTCGGGATTATTAATTACTGAATATGCTTTAATACTTTTACCTAATCTTTTATTTCTTTTATTAAAAAGATATTCAATTAAGAATGTTATTAAGATAAACAAAGTAAGTTTTAAACAAATAGTTTATACTGTATTTATTATGATTTTTTCATATCCAATTGCAGTTTTCTTAAATGCAGTTCTGTTAGCTTTGATTAATAGCATAAGTCAGGCTCTTCCAACTTCGGTTCCAATTCCAACTTCATCAACTGAATTGCTTAGGGGATTCTTTATCATAGCCGTCTCACCTGGTATATGTGAGGAATTTATGTTTAGGGGAACTATGATGAGTGCCTATGAACGTTTTGGATATAGGAAAAGTATAATTATTACTGCTATATTATTTGGAGTATTTCACTTTAATATAATGAATTTAATGGGTCCGATTTTTTTAGGTATTGTACTAGGGTTGCTGCGACATAAAACTAATTCCATAATACCTTCAATCATTGGGCATACAGTAAATAATGGGGTTGCACTATCCATTGGATATCTAGTTACAAAGTATTCAGGAGATATTGCAGATGTTTCAGAAGGGAGTATGGTATTAGGTTCGGGTCCTCAAATAATTATGACTTTAATTGCAATGGGACTTGTATCATTGTTTTGTTTAGGAATAGTGGTAACATTATTTAAGAATATCCCTGAAAAGGATTGGACTTATGAGATTAACGAGTATAGTGAAATCAGTTTCAATAATGAACCTCCAAGTATTTTGAAATATTTACCACTAATTATTGTATTTACAGGATTTATTATTATTAACACAGCTTTATTGTTCTTTGCATAAAGAATTTTATTCTCCTAATAATAGTGTTAGGAGGAGTGATGTTATGAAAAAGAAAATACAGGAAATTGATGAAGATACTTTAAAGTTTGAAATAGCAGAAGAACTGGGGTTAGCTGATAAGCTAAGAGAAGTAGGATGGGCAGGACTTACTGCTAAGGAATCAGGAAGAATAGGAGGTATAATTACCTCTAGGAAAAGAAAACAACAAAAGAAAGAGTAGGATTATATGAATAGTTACACTGAATTTGCTTCGCTTTATGATGAATTAATGAACGATTTTGATTATGAATCTTGGGCAAACTATATTGAGATGATTTTTGAAAAGTATGGAAAAGCTCCTAAAAATTTATTGGAAATGGCCTGTGGCACAGGAAACCTATCTTATTTTTTAGCTAAAAGGAGATATAATCTTGTATGCTTTGATCTTTCAGAAGATATGCTATCAAAGGCTTATAAGAAGTTAAATAGATATAAAAATGTTAAGTTACTAGAACTTGACATGACTGACTTTAATATAAATAAAAAGTTTGATAGTGTTATTTCCATATGTGATAGTATCAATTACCTAACGGATATTGATGACTTATACAGTTGCTTTAAAAATGTGTACAACCATTTAGATGAAGATGGTTTGTTTATATTTGATGTAAATTCTTATTATAAACTTAAAAATATCATTGGAAACAATACATTTGTTGAAGATAGAGATGATATTTTCTATACTTGGCAAAATTATTTTGATGAAGAAACTGATATATGTGAGTTTTATCTTACGTTTTTTAAAAGACAGGGAGAAAACTTATTCAATAGATTTGATGAGGAACATCATGAGAGAGCATATAAGATTGAGAGTATAATAGAGCTACTGAGGAAAGTTGGTTTTAAATCAATAGACTATTATAATGCATTTACATTTGATAATGCAGGGGATAAGGATGAAAGAATAAACTTTGTTGCTATTAAGTAGATAAAATTTATATGAGGTGAGATTTTGAAGGATTATTTAGTTAGAGGAATAGATAAATCAGGTAGAATTAGGGTGTTTGTAGCTAGTACTACGAATTTGGTAGAGGAGGCAAGAAAAATTCATAATACATCTCCAACTGCAACAGCAGCTTTAGGTAGAATCCTAACGGCAGGTGCTATAATGGGAGCTATGATGAAAAATGAAAATGACTTATTAACCCTTAAGATATCTGGGGATGGGCCTGTAGGTAAATTACTAGTGGTTGCAAATAATCAAGGACAGGTAAAGGGTGATATTGACTTTCCTATGGCAGATTTACCAAGTAGAAGTGATGGGAAACTGGATGTAGGTGGATTAGTAGGTAATGATGGTACAATTACGGTTATGATGGATTTAGGATTAAAAGAGCCTTATGTTGGTCAGACAAATCTAGTTACTGGTGAAATTGCAGAGGACATAGCAAATTTCTATCTGGTTTCTGAACAAGTAGCCTCAGCAGTTAGCCTTGGAGTGTTAGTGGATAAGGATATTTCCTGTATTGCAGCTGGTGGCTATATGATTCAACTATTACCTGGTGTTACTGATGATGAGATTACTAAGATAGAAAATTCATTGTCAAGGATTTTACCTGTATCTAAAATGATTGATATGGGTTTAACTCCTGAGGAAATAATGGATAATGTTCTTACAGACTTCGAAATGGAGGTTCTAGATAGTCTTGATTTAGAATACCATTGTGATTGTTCTAGAGAGAAAATCGAAAAGGTTATTGTTAGTTTGGGTAAGAAGGAAATTGAGGACATTATACATGAAGATGGACAGGCAGAAGTAGTTTGCCACTTCTGCGGAACGAAATATCAATTTGATAAGGAAGATTTGGGCAAATTACTTGTTGACATTTATTAAAATGTGTAGTATTATAATCTAGTGCCTATTCGTTGGACGCTACCAGCATGGCTGGTGGTGTTCGATGGTAGACTTGCCCAGATAGCTCAGTCGGTAAAACGAGGAAAATCGCCTCGTTGCGGTGGAGTGAAGAAATTGCTAGGCAATTTCTACCGATACCTAAAGCAGAGAACCGAAATCTTTGATTTCGTGTTAATCGCTTAATCCGCTTGATGTGTAAAGGTATGATGTATTGTTAGGTATTGCCAGTGATGCTGGTAAACATGCCCAGATAGCTCAGTCGGTAGAGCAGTAGACTGAAAATCTACGTGTCGCTGG
>CAZHLF010000222.1:0-3342 GCA_964532845.1 uncultured Tissierella sp. | reverse complement strand
GATTAGCTTTTCCTTCTATGCGTAAAATATGCAAGGTACAAAGAATAACAATTATTCGTGAAACCGTTGGGCAAACGGGGTTAGCTCGGTAAATATACTGACAATGGTCAGTACTTCCCAAGAAGCCCTCTCTTCTAAAGTGGTGGGAGCATGTCACGCTAGAATTATAATCATTCCCAATCCTGTAATAAGGCCTAAGGACCTGTACATTTTTTCATTTTTTACCTTTTCTTCTCTGGCTTCAGAAATAAGTAGTGAAAGTTCATCCTGAATATGATTTAATTGTCTTTCCTGGTCTGACCTAGAGCTTTTTCCTATTACTTTTCCAATGGATAGAAAAACATCTACATCTTCATCTCTAAAACTATATTTCACCTTAAGTTCAGGAGAGATTTGAAGAAATGCTGTATATACATCCCCACTTTGATTTAATTCGAGTTGTTTTTTAAGTGAAAGTAAAACCTCTCCAAACTCCCTAGAAACCCTCCTGGAGACATTTTCAATTGCATAGGGCAATGGGTTAGCAAATACTATAACTTCCGTCTGAATTAGCCTTAGAGTCTCGTGGATGGAAACTAAACCTTTAAGCCTCAAGGAATACTTCCCACCATATAGAAATCCTATACAAGAGGATATTAGAAAAATATTTAAATAAAGTATTATCTTAAATAACAGCATATCTAGGCCTCTTTTCCAGTAAATTCATACCTGTATTTTCATCTACTATTTCTCTTATGTTGCCATCTTGGAAATTATTATCTAAGACTATAAGTCGTTTAAATACCCCAGCCTGGAATAGCTTCATCATTGAGCTTCTGGATTTAATATCCTCAATGGAGTACCCATGTATTGTTGCTATTACCTTTACTCCTGCCTTTAAGGCTTCAAAAATGGCCTCACTGTCTAAAGATGAGCCAATTTCGTCAACTGCGATAATCTCTGGTGACATGGATCTAATTAGCATCATAATTCCTTTATGCTTGGGACAGGAATCCAATATATCCGTTCTTATGCCTACATCCTTTTGAGGAACTCCATTACAAACACCGGCCACTTCTGATCTTTCATCAACAAGCCCAATTTTAAATCCTCTAATCCCATCCTCTTTCATACCATTGCTTAAGTTCCTGACTATATCACGAAGAAGGGTAGTCTTTCCGCACTGAGGTGGAGATATTAAAAGGGTATTTAAGAATTCATCCCTTGATATAAGATGCTTAATTATTTCATCAGAAATATTTTTCTTCTCTCTACCTATCCTAAAATTTAAGGAGGATATATCTTTAATACTTTCAATACCACCCATACCATATATAATTTTTCCCCCAATACCAACTCGGTGTCCCCCTTTTATGGTAATATAGCCATTTCTAATTTCTTCTTCCAAGGCATATACTGAGTAGTTACAAACCAGTTGAAAAGTTCTGTTTAAATGGTGTAAGCCCACTATAAAACCATCCTTTGGGTTATTACTCCAAGTATTACTATTTATAAAGTAGTCTTTTCCTTGGGAATAAATACACAGTGGATTATTTACCCTTAGCCTAATTTCTTCAGCATTCTCTTTAAGCCTGGAAGGAAGTACTGAAAGTATATTTCTTATATCCCCATCTATATTTTCTATAATATAATTAAAAATTTCCCCCTCCATAACCTGTCCTCCTTTTAATTAATTCTATGAAAGAAGAGGATTATTATTACTACAAAAACAAAAAAACTAAGGGTCACTGTTTTAATCAGTAACCCTTAGTCTTAATTCTTAATTCTTAACTCTTAATTCTTAATTCTTAGTTCTTAGTTCTTAGTTCTTAGTTCTTAGTTATTGAACTATTAACTATTTTCTGTTGTTCACTGTTAGTTGTTAACTGTTCACTGCTTTTCTTACTCTTCTTCAGGAGCATTTCCACAGCTGCAACCAGGATCTCCACAGCAATCATCAAATTCTTCGTCGAAGTCGTAACCTGGATTTACTCCATAGCCATAATCCTCGTCCCAATCATCTTCATCGTCAAAATCATAATCATCATCATCGTCATCTTCACCATAGATGTCTTCTTCTACATCTGCAAGATCTTCGTCTATGAAGTTTACATACTCTTCAAGATCCATTTGATCTTCGATTAAATCATCTAATACAGTTGTGAAAGATTCTAATACTTCAATGATTTGAACTAACACTTTGCCCTCTTTGCTTGATTCAGCAACTCCTAAACCCTCAGCTAAACCCTTTAAATAAGCAACTTTTTGTAATAAGTAATCCATACTACCCCTCCTATATTTAATTTAATGTTTTATTATACTCTGGATAAATATTCTCCAGTTCTAGTATCAATTTTAATTCTGTCACCTAAGTTAACAAATAATGGTACCATTATAGTTACTCCAGTTTCTACAGTAGCAGGTTTTGTTGCTCCAGATGATGTATCTCCCTTTAATCCAGGCTCTGTATGTGTAACTTCAAGTTCTACAAAGTTAGGTGCTTGAACTTCAAAAGCACTACCTTGATAGAATCTAATAGTAGCAATGTCGTTTTCTCTTAAGTACATCATAGCTTCTTCTACTGCTTCTTTGTTTAAAGGTAATTGCTCATATGACTCTACATCCATGAAATAATATAACTCTCCATCACTATATAGATATTGCATTTCCTTAGTTTCAATAGTAGCTTTTTCAAATCTTTCAGTTGGGTTAAATGTTACATCCTTTGTTCCACCATTTAAAACGCTTCTAATCTTAGTTCTAACAAAAGCAGCACCTTTACCTGGTTTTACGTGTTGGAAATCTACTATTTGATAAACGTCTCCGTCCCATTGAAATGTAACACCTTTTCTAAAATCACTTGCTGATAACATAAAATACCTCCTACCTCTTCTTCGAATTAAATTTCATCTTTCTCTATTTCAGCTTTATGAAACTGCTTGCAGTTTCTACCTTCGGCTGCAATGAGGTGTGTGACTTACCACATAACCAATTTTTACCTCATAAATATCAAGCATATAGAGAAGTAAGAAAATCTACACCTCATTATATCAACATCTAGTATTTTCCACAATAGAAATATGGTGTATCTAATTAATTAAACCTTTTATTCAGCTTCTCATACTCAATGATAATCTCCTTGGTTATTTCATCCAGTGATTTATCATCAATATTAACTATGCAATCTGAAGATATAAGATAAAGATGTTCTCTGCTCTTAAATAGACTATTAACCTTTTCTTTTAAATCCAAGCTATCTTTAAATAGTGGCTTCTTCATAGTGCTATTATGCAAGTTTTCAACTATGGTATCTATTTTCCCCATTAGTAAGAAAATATATCCATTTTGACGTAGTTTCTCTAT
>CAZHLF010000221.1:0-3454 GCA_964532845.1 uncultured Tissierella sp. | reverse complement strand
TAAACTGATAATTAAAGAACTGTAATGTTCTCTGCTTGTAAGCCTTTTTGTCCTTCAACAACGTTGAATTCTACTTCTTGGCCTTCTTCTAAAGTTTTGAAACCGTCTTTTTGAATTTGTGAGAAGTGAGCGAATACGTCGTTTCCTTCTTCAGTTGTAATAAATCCAAATCCTTTTTCTGCGTTAAACCATTTTACTGTACCCTTCATAGCATATACCTCCAAAATTTATTTCTTTAATCCGTGTAATTCCAAACAATAAATTTCGTTACTATATGCTCTATCTGTAAAACGTGTTTATTGTTGTTAATTTATTACTACTGAATTAAAGCTACAAACTTATTGTAACATCGAATTCACAATATTGCAAGGGTATTTTCAAATTAATTAAAAAATTAAACAATTTAAATATATTCATTAATCCTGTAAATAACTCTTTGTACGTTCCTTTATACTACTGGCATAATCCACTACATTTCTTTCATATTGACTATCCATAAGATTTGAGGAAAGTATAAAGTCAGCTGTGGCCCTGTTATTCGCAACTGGAATATCATAAAGCACTGCAATTCTAAGAAGTGCCTTAACATCAGGGTCGTGAGGCTGAGCTTCTAATGGATCCCAAAAGAATATCATAACATCGATATTCCCTTCAGCTATTCGTGCACCTATCTGCTGGTCTCCACCCATTGGCCCAGATTTAAAAGCCTTTACTGGAAGTTCTGTCATTTCAGATATAATTCTCGCAGTAGTTCCAGTTCCACATAAAAAGTGCTTACGAAGTATTCCTTTATTCTTTATAACCCAATCGATAAGCTCTTTCTTCATATTATCATGGGCAATAAGTGCAATGTTTTTCTGTTTATTCATATTTATAATCTGGTATTCCATCATAATCCCTCCAATACTTTCTTAAGTATATCATAACCCCTCTTAATTAGAAATATTTTGTCCATCATTTAACAAAGTTCATCAAAATGTCTTTATTATCCATGTTTAAAGTGATACAATATAATCAATAATATATAGGGGTGATATAATGAATCCAATGATAAGTAAGTTTGTAGAATCAAAATTCATGACTGAAGAGCAGGGTCAATATATCGATAACGCAATTAACAACAAAGAATCCATAGTTGTATCCGGCCACAGATCAGCAGGTATTCGTCCTTTAATGGCAACATTAATGGCAGTGGCTAAAAAGCAATTTCCAAGTGTTCAGGTAAAAGGTTTTGAAGATATCCAGGCAGAAACAGAATTTTTACTTATTCCAGGAATTGATGGCCTGGACTTTGAAGCATTGATTGGCGAAGCAATAGGTGCTGTTCCTCCATTTATATCCTTAAAGGAACCTGAGCATCCAGTATCACTAATGAAGGTCATGAAAGCTCAATACAAACAAGGTAAAGGCATCAACAAAAAAATCCATACATTAGAATGCACTAAGATTGACGGAGTGCCTATTATGGATAAAATTACTGAAATGCATCTTGATGAGAACGGAAAAGTAGTAAAGACAGATTTGTAAGAGATAGTGTAAAATATTTAGGACCTTTGTTAATCTACAAAGGTCCTATTTTTATCTCCAGACTGATTTACCAAAGGCGTGAATATCATCATTTTCAGTTATTTTATGAAGAAAAGTATTATTCTCATTTTCTACAGCCTTAATAGATGAATTAATAAGGCTTCCCAGCTTTGTCTCCTTTTTAAAGAAAATATCCAGCTCATATAGTTTATTTAAACTATCTACTTCAGGTGGAATAGCTTCAATCATCCAGCTTAGATATTTTACATTGTTCACATGGTTATTGTAATCAATATCTGATTTTCTAACATGAAAATCAAAACCTTCATTTGTTTGGAATTCTTCCCTAAAATCATAAAAATCATGGAGAATCTTCTCATCATCGCCTTGATAAATTGCTCCCAACTCCTGTGGTATCCTAATAGGTCTCATTTTTACTGTATCTATAAAGACCCACTGGGTTGTCCCCTTTACAAGTACATCTGCTTCTTCATTATAAATCACAAACTCTCTGGTAGCATAGAATCTATCAATACCTGAACTCCATGTTTCGATAATAATTTTATCCTTTACCCTTGGATAATTAATAAACCTTGCTCGCCATCTATTAAGCATCCAGGCATAGTTGTGTTCTCTCAACTGGGCCATGCCAACTTTAAGTGAATCACTATGAAAGGTTGAGGTCTCCCCCATATATGTAAGTAAGGCCTCTGGTCTTATATATCCATCTTGATCAGAATCATAGTATGGAATAATAAATTCCTTTCTAAACTTAACCATTTTATCCCTCCTAAAAACCCAATACTAGAATTTCAGCTTTGATGAAACTGCTTACAGTTTCTACTTTCGGCTGCAATGATAAGTAGACAACCCAATCTTTGATTGGTGTTGGTCACTTAGTATGTTCATCAGGTGAGCGCTTAATACACATCACCTATTTAAACTAATCAGTACCCGCAATTTAAAATGTTGGGGACATATCCACCTCATTATAACACAAAAGACCATATGTATATTTTCATTTTTTCAGATTCTCTAACTAAACTTTTTGGGCTATAGTTATTGAATTTGGGTATATTTCAATATAGTATATAATTATGTATAAGAATGAACTCAAAGGGGGTAATCTTAGTGACAGATGGATATAAATTACTTATTGGTAAGGGAGAAGTAAATACAGAGCTATTGTCTAATATGTCCAACAGACATGGATTAATTGCAGGGGCTACAGGTACTGGTAAGACAGTTACATTAAAGGTAATGGCTGAGCATTTCTCTTCAATTGGAGTACCAGTTTTCCTTTCAGATGTTAAGGGAGATATAGCTAGTATTGCTGAACCAGGAATGATGAATGATAAACTTAAGGAAAGAATTGATCTCCTTGGCTTAGGTGATTTCTCTTTTGGAGGTTATCCAACTCAACTTTGGGATGTATTCGGAAAACTAGGTAATCCTGTAAGAGCAACTGTTACAGAAATGGGGCCACTTCTATTATCACGACTTCTAGGTCTTAATGATACACAAGAAGGTGTACTTTCTATTACATTTAGACTAGCTGATGATATGGGACTTTTATTAATAGATTTAAAGGACCTTAGGTCCATGCTTCAATATGTTGGAGAAAATGCAAAATCCATTACATTAGAATATGGTAATGTTTCTCCTCAGTCAATTGCTGCTATACAAAGAGCACTTTTAAGACTTGAAGACCAAGGTGGAGATATTTTCTTTGGTGAGCCTGCATTGGAAATAATGGATTTATTTAGAACTGATCTTAATGGAAAAGGGATAATAAATGTATTGGCTGCCCAGGAGTTGTTCAACTCCCCTACCCTATACTCCACATTCCTTCTATGGTTATTATCTGAGTTGTTTGAAGAGCTTCCAGAAGTAGGGGATTTGGATAAACCAAAGCTTGTATTCTTCT
>CAZHLF010000220.1:0-3460 GCA_964532845.1 uncultured Tissierella sp. | reverse complement strand
ATATAAGTGAAAGGTACTGGCAATTACTAAATAATAATTTTCTCAACATATTGACTTGTCATAAGTCGTAATATGCTAACATAATGAAGATTGAATTTTATAATGTCTCCAATTTTATAATCAACACTAGAATCACTAGCATCAAGTATTATATGATCTGAACTACCTCCTAATATAATTAGACTCTGATCAATAGGATACATTGTATGGAAATCAGTATCTTGTTTTCCAATTCCACATATAATCCTTTTTCTCACTCCTCGATCAATAAAGGTAGGGATTTCCCCAAAGGCATCCCTTCCTATTTTTTCAGTTGGGACAGAATGTTTGTTCTTTATTTCTATAACCTCAGCCTCAAGAAGGAAGGCATCGTTAAAGGTGCCTTGGATCCTTTTTCCAAAAGCAGATTCAGTTCCACAAATAATCCCTTCCCCAAGTCTAATATTATTTATCCCATGAAGTGATTCTTTTCCCAGCATAGAAATAATACTTGAATTACCTCCAGAGACTATCTCCAATTTAATATTTAGTTCGCCCTCTATTTGATTTTTTAATCTAACGAGTCTATCCATTAACCTCTTATTAGGTATTACTCCTCCATAGCATGTTAGATTTGTCCCGATTCCTGTTAGCTTGATATTTTTTAATTTATCCACTTCTATGGCAGCTTTCATCAATTCTTCTTCACTAAAATATCCTTCTCTTAAATCACCTAAGTCCACCATTAAGATAACACTATGTTTCTTGTTTAACTTTGCTGCAGCTATTGATAATGCTTTAATTGTTTCAATCTCTGAGTTCAATGAAATATGGGAGTACTGAACAACATCCTCAGCTTCAGAAATCATTGGAATCCTGGACAAAATAATTGGAATATTAAATTTAATCAGTTTCTTAAGATTTTTGATTCTTGAATCCGCCAAATATTTAACTCCCCCATTAATTAATGCCTCAACTACCCTTGGTTCAGCACAGAAGCCCTTTGTAACACCTGCTACTGTTATATTGTTCTCCTTAGCCAAATTAACTAATACTTTAGTATTAGTTAGAATTTTTTCAGTGTCTATTAGTATTCTTGGATAAATCATAGTATCACTCCCAAAGTCTTAACAAGATTATCTTCTTAAAAATACTTTACCCAAAAAAAGATTACATAACGCAAAAATGCCCAGTAGCGGGCATTTTTATTAGTCGTTTAATAAATTCATAATGGTCTTATAAACTAAAACAGGTGCTACCTCAAAAGAGTACTTCTTCTCAATCCTTTCTGTAAACTTATGTGCATCTTTTCCAAAAGAACCGATGTCTAATACAGGTAAATCAAGCTTTTGCATGTCTTCTAACGGAAGTGAATATTTTGAACCATATCCAGGCATGTTGTTTTTTAATGCTACAATTACCTTGTTGTCTTTTGGTGCAGCTCCATAACTTAAATCAGATATATATGGGAAGAATTTTTTATAAACTAGTTTATAACTTGTTTCTGTTGAATCAACTGCTTTTGCAACTGCATCAAGTAAGGCTTTTTCCTTAGGATCTTTACCTTCCACATATATATGTGGGTAATAAGGTGGTGTCAAATACACTATAACTACAGGTTCTCTGTCAGACCATAAGTTGTGTACAGCTTCAACCATTTTTAAAGAGAAGTCTCTATGGTCTAAAGACTCATCAGCTAGCAATTTTGTGCTTATAGCTGCTATTTCCTTTTCAAATCTTTCTCCTAATTCTTCCTCAACTAAAGCAAATAGCTCTTCATAAGTTATTACTCTTGCTTTCCAAGGTAATTTTCTATACTCCCTACTGGCAAGATTGCAGAATCTTTCATACTGAGTATTTAAATTATCGATTGAGGATTGGAAAGCCTCCTCTGCAGCACCCTTCATCTTCGCTAATACCTCGTCAGGAGTACTATTATGTGTCGCATAGTTAAAAAATAATGTAGCAGTCTTTGCAATTTGTACAGAATATTCAGGTTTCAAGTCCCTTTGTTTTAATGTAATTGGAGGAAGTGTAACTTCTCCTTCTGCTACATCACAAAAATCTGCATTTAGATTTATCCTATTCGTTATAGAAGCAGCTATTTGATTAGGGTCAATACCTTTAAAGGATTCCCCTACATGTGTTTCTTTACCAACTATATAGAAAGAAGGCATTAACTTTCCAACAGTACCTATATATACATATTTATTTTCATCACCCTCATATTCAGATGTCATATAGTCTGTGTCCAAAAGTGCTAGATATTCCAGTTCTTCTTTTTCCTTTAACTTGATTAATTCCGGGATAACTGAAAGCATACCATATGAATTTCCCTCTTCATCACAAACTGCAGCAAAGATTAAATTACCTTCAAATTCATCTATATTTTTAGATATATCCTCCATCAAAGCCATGATTATTGCATCACCAGTTTTCATATCGAAAAGTCCTCTTCCAAATAAATAGTTTCCGGACTCTAAATCTTTTCTAACTTCCTCTGGTAATGTATGTGCTATTTCTTTGAACTTCTCAGTTAATTCATATGGTTTATGAGCATAGTCTTTTAAGGTACCATAATCTGATATTCCAACACTATCGGTGTGGCCAATCATAATAACTGTTTTTTTGTTACTTCCTTTTATTCCCTTTAGATAAGCTACAACAGATTTTCTCCCTAACTTATCCCCTGGTACTTCTACAAAGAATAAATGATCAGGATTTTCCTTGTAATAGTCCATTCCTGCAAAAATATCAAATACCTTTTGAGTGGAGTTTAATTCACCTGGTGTTTCTACTATACTTAATTCATTAGTTAATTCAACAGCAATCTCTTCTATTCTCTTGGCAATATCTTTATTCATTGTCAATATCTCCTTTTGGTAAAATTAAACTAATAAATAATCCTTCATTCCAATAATTTCTCTATCTTTCAAATATACTCTTGGTATTCTTCTACCCATCATGCATATAAACTCATAATTGATAGTGCCAAGGAGAGATGCAAGTTCTTCAACTCCTGGATAATTAATACTATCCCCTCCAAATAAAACTACCTCATCACCTATTTTAACATCTTCAATACCTGTTACATCAATCATCATCTGATCCATGCAAATTCTTCCTACTATTGGGACTTTCTTTTCTTTAATACAAACAAAGCCTTTACCTGTTAACATTCTTGAATAACCATCAGCATATCCAATAGGTAGAGTTGCAATTTGGGATTGCTTTTCAGTATGATACACGTGCCCATAGCTTATCCCCGTAGATTTTGGTACTGTTTTTATATTGGATATTTTAGCCTTCAATGTCATTGCAGGTTTTAAATCAAATCTTTTCTTATCCACTTCTTCTGAAGGATAATACCCATATAGAATAATTCCAGGCCTAACCATATTAAGGTTGTATTCTGGTAAGTCCATAATAGCCGCAGAATTAGATACATGTTTTATTTTTATATTAATACCTTTTTCATCTA
>CAZHLF010000219.1:0-3520 GCA_964532845.1 uncultured Tissierella sp. | reverse complement strand
TTCTTCTTTTGTTATTTGTGGATATCTTTAAAATTACATTTTGCAACTATCTAATGCATCCCTTATGGCTTCTTCTATTTTTTCCATTGTAGCATCCTTTAGTAAATATCCTGAAGCTCCGTGCTTTAAGGCTTCAAAAATATATTCATCATCGTTAAAGGTAGTAAGTATTATTATGTTTACATGAGGAAAGTCCCTCTTTATTAATTTAGTTGCCTCTACTCCATCCATTATGGGCATTTTTATATCCAGTAACATCACATCTATGTGATTATCTTTACAAAGGTTATATGCATCACGTCCATTTTCACCTACTCCTATAACTTTTATATCTTCTTTTTTTGAAAACATAAACTTTAGACCATCTCTTAAAATTCCTTGATCATCAACTATAGCTAAATTAATCATATTAAACCTCCAAAGGTATATTTACTAATATGCTAAATCCATCTTTACTCATAAATGAAATACTTCCACCAATGGAAAACACCCTATCTTCCATGGACTTCAAACCAAAACCTTTAGTTATTTCCTCTGCTCCCCTTCCATTATCTTTGATAATTAGCTCTATAGCCTTTTCATTATATATAAGCTTTATCATCACATTATCAGCATGTCCATGTCTTAGGGCATTGGTAAGGCCTTCCTGAATTATTCTATATAAAACGATATTTATATTAGGACTTACTTTTACCATATCTCCGTCTATGATGAAATCAATATAGATATTGGTATTTGCTTTAAAGGAGGCAATAAGTTCATTAAATGATTCTATTCCTTTTGATATATTCTCATTAGGTGCTAAGGTATTTACAACCTCTCTGACTCTTGCAAGATTTTCCCTGGAGCTATCCTTAAGGCTAATAACCATTTCCTTTGCTTTGTCTAAATCATCGTCCATAAGGAGATCTATCATCTCAAGCCCCATTATGGTTCCTGTTAAAGAATGTCCTATTGTATCATGTAAATCTCTTGCTATCCTATTTCTTTCCTCTACTATGGTCATTTCATTTAGTCTTATATTAGCTTCCATTAACTGCTTATTTAAGAGCTTTTTCTTAATCTCTTCTTCTCTAAAATACTTAAGGAAATTCATCAGTAACCCTATAAAAATCCCTGTTAAAAGGAATAATCCTCCTTGTGATACATTTCCAAAGCTTGGTTTTAAAAAGATTAAATTTATAAACTTTAAACTAGATATGAAAATAGCTGCAATACTTAAAACAATACTCCTCTTATTGGACAAAAACATTGGTATTTCAAGTAATGTTATATAGTAGAAAAGATGAAAAATATAATTAACCTGGTATCTTGAGTAATATTCAAATAAATAGATAATTATTATTTCTAAAATAAAGGTAGAGAGGATTACACTCTTATTTCTATTATAGTATCTTAAAATACAGATAATAAAGTACACTGCGAAAAGAAGGATGTAGACATAGGTTCTTGACCTTTGAGCATTTTCATAATTTAAGGCAGCAGCAAAAAGGAAGAACATCAAAATTAATTTTATGTATAAAAGCTTTCTAAATTCCCTTTCCATTTAAAAACCCCCTTATCTTAATAATACCAATATAGATATAAAAGTCTACAAAAAGAAAAATCTGATAGAGTGCTCTCTATCAGATTTTCCAGTTATTCAGATTTTTTAAACATATCTATGCTACCTAGCACAACATGTGCTAAACCAAATCCAAGTAATCCAGTTGCTACCATGCTTTCAACATTACTTTTTCTTTTGCTTCTTTTCATTATATCCTGGCCACTCATATAAATAGTAGCACCAGTTACAGCTGTGCCAAGCAATGTTGGCAATATTCCCTGTTTCATAAATAGGCCTCCTTTTTTAGTTGGATTCATATATAGTATGAATATTTTGGAGGTCTAATATGCTTAATTATCCCCTAGTATAATTTGGAGATTCTTTTGTAATTTGGATATCATGTGGATGATTCTCAATTAAAGATGCTGATGTTATCTTCATAAATCTTGCCTTATCATGCAATTCTTCAATGTTTTTTGAACCAACATAACCCATACCAGACTTTAATCCACCTACTAATTGATATACAATATCTCCTAATAAACCTTTATAGTGAACTCTTCCTTCGACTCCCTCTGGTACATATTTTTTTGTATTAGACTGGAAGTATCTGTCGCTACTTCCTGAATCCATAGCCCCTAAGGAACCCATTCCTCTATATGTTTTGTATCTTCTGCCCTCAAGCATTATATCTTCTCCAGGACTTTCTTCTGTACCAGCAAATAATGAACCTGCCATTACAACATTTGCTCCAGCACCAAGTGCCTTTGTAATATCTCCAGAGTATTTAACTCCACCATCAGCTATTATTGGAATTCCATATTCCTTTGCACCTTCAGCACAATCTATAATAGCTGTTATCTGTGGAACTCCAATACCTGTTACAACTCTTGTTGTACAGATAGAACCAGGTCCTATACCTACCTTAACACAGTCAGCTCCAGCTTTAATCAAATCTATTGTTGCTTCTTTTGTAGCAACATTACCTGCGATAACTTGAAGATTAGGATATTCAGTCTTAATTCTTGTTACAGCATTCAATACATTCTTTGAATGTCCATGAGCAGTATCTAGTACAATTACATCTACATGAGCTTTAACCAATGCTTCTACTCTTTCAAGCATATCTCCTGTAATTCCTACAGCTGCTCCAACAAGTAATCTTCCGTTTGCATCACGTGCTGAATTTGGATATTGTATGGATTTTTCTATATCTTTAATAGTAATTAAACCTGTCAACTTATATTCATCATCTACTAAAGGAAGCTTTTCTATCTTATGCATTCTCATAGTTTCAAGAGCTTCATTCATAGAAATTCCCATTGTTGCAGTAACTAAACCTTCACTTGTCATTACATCTCCAATTTCTTTAGAGATTTCCTTTTCGAATCTAATGTCTCTATTGGTAATAATTCCAACTAAAGTTCCATTTTCATCTGTTATTGGAACACCTGAGATTCTATATCTTTCCATTAATTCCAATGCATCAGATACGTTATGAACTGGTGATAAGAAGAAAGGATCTGTTATAACTCCATGTTCTGATCTTTTTACTTTATCAACTTCCATTGCTTGTTCTTCAATGGACATATTCTTGTGGATTATTCCGATTCCACCTTCTCTTGCCATTGCAATAGCCATCCTTGCTTCTGTTACAGTATCCATACCTGCACTCATTAAAGGTATATTTAGCTTAATTTTTTTAGTTAAATAAGTAGATGTATTTACTTCTCTAGGAAGTACCTCAGATTTCCCTGGTACCAAAAGAACATCATCAAACGTCAATCCTTCTCCAACAAATTGCAAATTAATTCCTCCTCGTTATATCTTTCAACATTAGTTTAATAAAGTTACGAATAATTATTCTTAATAAGATATCAAAATTCGACACTTGTGTCAAGGATGAAGTGGAAATAAGACACGGAAATCGCATGAAGAATTACTTTCCAAAGACATATTGAACTTACTTTTTAA
>CAZHLF010000218.1:0-3541 GCA_964532845.1 uncultured Tissierella sp. | reverse complement strand
CTGGAACTTCCAGCCCTTGGGTAGGTAGCTATAAAATAAGTGAAATAGCAGAAAATAAATATCAGATAGATTTTAATTATGTAACAAGTGTCCCAACAGATTCGCATACAACTTCTATAATAATTGAAGTAATCCAAGATGGGCAATACTGGTCCATTGATTTTATAAAGAGAAATTAATGATTCAAAACAAGGCTTCTAAAGAATTATCTTTAGAAGCCCTTTAGTTTAATTTTTCCAACTCAAACCAGTATCGCTTGACAGATAGTTTCATAATCATCCACTAACTTTAATTAGAGCTTTATATTTAAAATCCCAATGATATTAGGTAAATATATAATTACTATAGATATAATAGCTGCTATCCAAAATATAACCTTAGTTGTTTTGCTGGATTTTTTCTTTTCAATAATACTATAAGACCAATATAGCAATCCAACTGTAAGGATTACAAATAATGGCTTATATTTAGTCATATTTGCAAAATATGCACTGCCAACTGCCCCTAGCCCTAGGGGTGCTAATATTAGCCCTCCAGTTCAGCAAAGGGTTGCAAAAATAGATGTAAAAACAGATAAAAAACTAAGTATCTTTTCTTTCATAAAATATCTCCAATCTATCTTCAATATCCATCATTTAATCACTTTCTCAAGCCGATTCATTAACTCATTTAAATCAAAATTATACATACACGAAAATTCCTCCAGTGTATCAAAAAGATTATGACACATAGTGCATTTCCCAGCTAAATCATCATAAGTCCTGAATATATCCTCAGTAGCTGGATAATCAGCCACAATGTTTAAGATCATTTTGTCTTTAGTAAGCATTTAACTATCTCCTTCCAAGAAATCCTACTTATTAAACATTTGTACCCTGGCAACAGAAATTTACACTAAAATGTCTAGGACAAAAAACAATCTCTTTATCCATTCTAGATGAAATCGGGATGTTCATGATTTCACTCTCCTGTCCATGAATAGCAATTCGCAAATTTCTTGAAGTGAGATATTTAATGCTAAGGCAATCCTCATAGCAAAATCCAAAGATGGTCTTCTATACCCATTTTCAATTAATGAGTAGTAGCTTTGGCTGACTCCATATTTTTCTGTGATGTCCCTCTGTAAAATACCCTGTTGGTTTCTAATGTCTTTTAAACTTCTTCCCTCCATTTTCTCTCCTCCTATATTTTTGTTCTTAATTTACAAATAGAAATAGAAGTGAAATATTACTATTGGGAATTTAAAAATATTTAAAATTATTTTTGGGCATAAAAAAATAGTGAATCTCCTTTTGAGATACACTATTTTTTATGCTATTGAATTTGTTTACCATGTGCTACTTAATTTGTTTACCAGATATGATACCAAACTTATTAATTAACTGGCATCGTTGTTCCTCTATTTAAATCACAACTTTCAATTTAGATTCTCTAATTATCCTTTCAGGTATAGGGTGATCCATGCTCCATATAATCTGGATTGGATTACTGCCTTTATGGGATAGATATTTGGCATTCCCAAGGAAGATATAAGGAGCTGCATTACCAAATTTGCTTTTATATTCTCTTACAAATAATAATACTTTATGACTATCTGATCTATCCCCAATATATCTCTGTCCAGTTGGAGATTCAACACTTGTAGTGTTTTGGGATTCCCAATTGAATTCAACAGCGCTTCTAGCATAGTCATTATACATAGTAGAAGGTAAATAATCACTTTCATTCTTGTTTATAGTAATAAAGAAAATATCCGTATTCTTTTCCCTTACATAGAGGACTCCTTCCCTATGGCTAAATTGCTTTTCCTCTGTAGCTTTACCAAATGCAACCATGATTTGATTAGTTGAATAAGATGCGTAAATGTCCAATGGAATTTCCTCATCTTCATATGGTAGCTCTATAACCTTTAATTTACTTAAATTATAATCGATTATCTCCAATAATTCCTTTACAATATCCTTATTTTCCTTCTTCAAAACAATAAGGGAATCCAAATAACTTGTTTTAGGCTCCTTGCCCCATAGAGTATAATGGAACATACCTAGCATTAACTTCTCTTGACTACTAAAATCATTTATGTTTAAATCCTCAATTAATATTCTCCTGGAGAACAAAAGTAACCTCTTTGAATCTATAGCGGAAAATCTACGTAGGGAATTTTTTAATTCCTCATAATGTGTGACCATATATCCGTCAGATAGATTAGCCTCAGCAACTAATTCATAGAACTTATGCTTGGAATAGAATTGGTTCTTATCAATACCATAATTATCTATGAAGTTCCTCAAATTTAACTCTCCTGTAAACATATTATTGTAATTAGCCACCATTTTTCTCAATCTGGTTTTATCAAATATCACTGATTGAATATTGCTCAGTATATACCTTTGTGCTATTTTTTCCAGTCTTATATGACACCCTGCAGGCATATTAGGAAACTCTTCAATAATCTCCTCATCCATTCTTCTATTTGTCTTTCCAATTAAAGCCCTTAACTTAAAAGAAAAGTCATAGTTTCTATGAGCTTGACCAATAAAATCAAGAACAGTTAAAGCATCTTTACCCTCAGCTAATCTCAACCCTCTACCTAACTGTTGAATAAATACTGTTAGGGATTCTGTAGGTCTTAGGAATAAGACAGTATCAATATCAGGAATATCAACACCCTCGTTAAATAAATCAACAGTAAATATACAATTGATTTCCCCTTTTTGAAGTTGTGTCTTCGCTAACCTTCTTTCTTCATCATTGGAGTTTGAATGCAATGCCACAGACTTTATACCCACTTTATTAAATGAGTTTGCCATGAAGTTTGCATGATTAATGCTTACACAAAACCCCAAGGCTTTAAACTTAGTCACATCTGCTAGGTATCTTTCTAGAGCATCTATAATGACCTGTACTCTTTGCTTGGACTTGGTGTATACATTCTCTAATTCACTTATTTCGTATCCACCTACTACCCCTCTTTTCCATTTTAAATGGCTTAAGTCAACTGGATCCGATACTCCAAAATAGTTAAATGGGCTCAATAACTTTCTGTCTATTGCATCCCCAAGCCTAATTTCTGAAGCAATCCTATTATTGAAGTACTCAAGAATATTTTCTCCGTCCATTCTTTCTGGAGTTGCCGTTAATCCCAGTAAAATTTGAGGTTCATAATATCTTATAATCCTTAAGTAAGAAGAAGCTGCACTATGATGGGATTCATCTATGACAATATAATCAAAGTGGTCCTTTGGAAATTTAAAATAATTCTCATTTGAGTTCAGGGTTTGTACAGATGCAAATACATGGCTGTAAACTTCAGGGACTTCTCCATCTACCCAAAGCTCCCCAAAGTTTTGATCCTTAAGTACATTTCTAAAGGTCTCTATACTCTGTTGTAGAATCTCTTTTCTATGAGCAAGAAATAGTAGCCTTTTATCTCCATTTCTTATAAAATTCTTATAGTCAAAAGCAGCTATCATAGTTTTACCGGTACCCTATCGTGTCAAGTGAATGATACTATTTTTCCTAAAAATCTTTAACTAAAAAG
>CAZHLF010000217.1:0-3669 GCA_964532845.1 uncultured Tissierella sp. | reverse complement strand
AACATATGTTTTTTTGAAATTTATTTTAAATTATTTTTCATGCGTTAGCCGTGGCAATTCAACCATTTCAAAGCCTGGTAAAGTACTAAAATAATTAATATAGACATTTGAAAAAAACATGGTATAATCATCATTAAATCACATTTTAGGAGGGTTATATGGAACTAGAACAAAATGAATATGAAGAAGAGGAAGAACAGCGTGAGCATTCTCTCGTAATGGAAACACAAGCCGAAGATATAATGGCTACGATTGAATATGCCAGTAGCTTTGATCCTATTTCTAATCGGTCCAAGAATAGAAATATGGTTCAATATGCTATTTTAGCTGTTCTTTTTGCTGCAATAACATTACTTACACCTCACTTGATTGTGGACTATCCAATTATCTCAACAGTACCAGCTATTTTTATTTTGATTTATATCTTTATAACAAAGAGAGTTTTTGAATCTTTAACTTTAGGTATACTTCTAGGATTTCTGATGGCTTATCAAGGTGATTTCTTTGTGGAAATGAATAACTCACTAATCAGTAATCTAACCAGCGAAGCAACTGCCTGGCTCTTTGTTGTATGTGGTTTAATGGGAAGCTTTGTAGCTTTAATTGAGCGAGCTGGTGGAGTTAATGCCTTTGGAAATTGGGTAGCAAAGCGTGCCAAGACTAAAAGATCAGCCCTATTATGGACTTGGATTTTAGGACTAATGATCTTTATTGATGACTATTTAAATTCCTTAACTGTAGGAAGCTGTATGGCTCCATTAACAGATAAGCACAAGGTACCTAGAGAATATCTAGCCTACATAGTAGACTCTACTGCAGCACCAGATACGGTTTTAATACCTGTGTCTACTTGGGCTGTATTTATAGCTGGACTATATAATGAAACTATTACAGAGACTATGAAACTATCAGCAACTGATCCATTTGTTCAAAAATATGGGGATGGATTATCAGTATTCATTGGTACCATACCATTTAATTTTTATGCGTGGTTTTGCTTATTGATGGTTCCTTTAACTATCTATGGAATAGTTCCTCTGTTTGGTAAAATGAAAAAAGCCCAAATAAGAGCTGAAGAAACAGGTGTACTTGCCCCTCCTGGCAGTGAAAAAATAGATATTCGAGCTGGGGAAGTTGTTCTGGAGCATAAAAATGCTAAGGTAATGAATTTCTTCTTACCTATCATTGTATTAATAGGAACTACAATCTACTTTGATATTGATTTGCAATATGGGGTACTTACAACCCTTGGATTTATGTTTGTATTCTATCTAGTTCAAGGCTTAATAGATGCTGATGAGTTCTTTGATCTAGTTATTAAAGGATTTAAGAACATGCTGATGCCCTTAATCTTGGTTATTTTAGCATATATGTTTGCTGATGGAATTGAGGCCCTTGGATTTATGGATTTAATAATACATACCGTTGAAACCTTAGTAAGCCCTTGGCTCTTACCTGCCCTAATCTTCTTTTTCTTTGGGTTAACAGAATTTATCATGGGTCTTTCATGGGGAATGTATGCTATTGCAATTCCATTGGTAACTGCCTTAAGCTATAGACTTAATATGAATCCATCTATTGCCATTGCAGCAGTAGTTTCAGCAGGAGTTTGGGGAAGCCATATTTGCTTCTATTCTGATGCAACCATACTTTCATCATCTGCTACTGGTTGTGATAATTTTGAACATGCTACATCTCAGTTACCGTATGGTATTATAGCAGCCGTTCTTTCACTTATAGGATTTGTAATCACAGGTATAGTTAATTATGGATTTTAGGATAAAAAATGTCCCTTACTGCTGTCGGTAAGGGACATCAAAATATTTAGCTGTTTCAAGATCACTACACTAAATTATAATTAATAAAATCCTCAATTCATCAATTTTGAAAACTTTATTCTTTATAATTTTTAAATGCTTACATTATCAATGGATAAGTAAGTTGTCTTTCTATTTGCTATATACTCTTCTATATCTGGTATAAAAGCTTCCAAATACTTGGTGCTGATATTACCATTTTTAAAGTCCTCATCCATTATTATTGAAGTTAATAGAGGTATATTTGTTTTTATGCCTTCAATATGGAATTCACTTAGTGCCCTATACATTCTTATAATCGCTTCATTTCTATCCTTGCCATATGCTATCAATTTAGCCAGGAGTGGATCATAATAAGTAGATACTGTATATCCTGTTCTTACTCCTGAATCCAATCTAATTCCAGGACCACCAGGTACTATATAGTCTGTAATTTTTCCAGGTGAAGGTATGAATGACTTAGTTGGATCTTCAGCATATAAACGACATTCTATGGCATGGCCATTAAAACTTACATCTTCCTGTTTAATGCTCAATATCTCCCCTGCTGCAATGGAAATCTGTTCTTTGACTATATCAATATTTGTTACCGCTTCCGTTATTGTGTGCTCAACCTGTATTCTTGTGTTCATTTCAAGGAAGTAAAACTCTTCATCTTCGTATAAGAACTCTACTGTTCCTACAGAATTATACCCTACAGCCTTGGCTATGGAAACTGCTGCATGGCACATTTCTTCTCTAATTTCAGGAGAAATTGCTATTGAAGGTGTCTCCTCAACAATTTTCATATGTCTCCTTTGTATAGAACATTCCCTTTCACCTAGATGAATGTAGTTTCCATGCTTATCGCCAACTACTTGAACTTCAATATGTCTTGGTTTTGATAGGTACTGCTCCAGGAATACTGAGTCATCTGAATACAAAGAAATAGCTGTATTTCTAATTGATTCAAACACTTCTTCCAGCTGATCCTTACTAGATGCCAGTCTCATTCCCATTCCTCCGCCACCTGCAGCAGCCTTGACAAGAACAGGATATCCTACTTCCTCAGCTAATTCTAAGGCTTCTTCATAGCTGGTAATGGCTGTATTTGTTCCCTTTACCAATGGAACACCTAATGATTCCATCAATTTTCTGGCCTCAATTTTGTCTCCCATCAGTCTAATTACTTCACTTCTAGGTCCAATAAATGTAATACCTGCATTTTCAACAGCCTCTGCGAATTTAGCCCTTTCAGAAAGCAAACCATAACCTGGGTGTATGGCATCTGAGCCAGAAATCTTGGCTATATTGATTAATTTATCCATATTCCCATATGTTTCCTGGACCCTATCCCCATCTAGACAAAATGCATAATCTGCCAGCCTTGCATGTAAGGAGTCCCTGTCGGCATGAGAATAAACAGCAACTGATTCTATTCCCATTTCTCTAAGGCCTCTTAATATCCTTACAGCAATTTCACCTCTATTTGCTACTAATACTCTCTTAAACAATAAATCACCTCTTCTATAAACATTTGCTAAGATAACCTAACATTACTATATATTATTATATTGTCCATATATTTTCAAGTCTTATCGTTTCGACTCCCTTATCTGTTCACATTAGCAAGAGCTGTATTTTTTTTTATATAGGCTTCTAACTTTTCCATATACTCATCAGGAGAGATTTCTCCATTGGCGATCATTCCAAGCCCCTTTTCCCAGCTGGCAGTTAGCTCTGGTCTTAAAAGAGAAGGAATCGACCTTTTAACAACATCATATATACCTTGTCCTAGGTCTGTAGGAGTCAAAATTTGTGTCTTGTCATTTAAGGAGATGTAGTCAATCTGCTGGAGTTTCTTTAAAATACC
>CAZHLF010000216.1:0-3716 GCA_964532845.1 uncultured Tissierella sp. | reverse complement strand
TTTAATATCTGCTTAAAAAACATAATAAAAAGATTTTAAAGACAATGATATAAGGAACACAGATGAATAATCACACAGTCTGACGTCCCCATGTCTTCCTAAATCTTTAAAAATCTCCTGTTGTTACTCCTGCAGTATCAAATGTAGCCATTTCGTCTGCCACCTTAAGAGCTGCTTCAACCATGTGGAACATTAGGGCTGCACCTGTTCCTTCACCTAATCTCATATTTAAGAACAATCTCGGTTCTAATCCTATGTGTTTTAAAGCGACTAATTCACCTTTTTCTTCTGAAGAATGTGAAGTTATCATATATTCAACAGTATTTGGATTAAACTTAGAAGCAACAAGAGCTGCTGCAGATGAAATAATTCCATCTAAAATAGTAGGTACATTGTGATAAGCTGCTTGTAATATTGCCCCTGTCATCGCTGCTATTTCTAATCCACCTATTTTAGCTAATATGTCTAACGGGTCATTAAGGTCAGGTTTATTTATCTTAATAGCCTTTTTTATTACTTCATGTTTATTTATCAGTGCTTCATTTTTTAATCCAGTTCCACTACCAGTTGCATCTTCAACGCTACAACCAGTAATTGCAGTAATTATTGCTGCACTTGGAGTAGTATTACCAATACCTACTTCTCCTGTAGCTAACACATTTATTCCAGATTCTATAGCTTCTTCAGCAATCTTAGCACCTGTTAATAAAGCTCGAAGTGCATCATCTCTAGACATTGCAGGACCATTTGCCATATTGTCCGTACCGTTTTTTATACGGTTTTTCATTAAATTAGATGGTTCAAGAGGGCCTGCAATTCCTATATCAGTACATATAAGTTTTGCACCTGCATGATTAGTTAATACGTTGATTCCACCTCCGCCACTTAGGTAGCTATAGAATAACTGTGCAGTTACTTCTTGAGGAGCTGCACTTACTCCTTCACATACAACTCCGTGATCTCCCGCCATTAATAATACTGCTTTACCATTGATTTTTGGATGTGTAGTACGCTGTACCCCTGCAACTTGTACAGCTATATCTTCTAATACACCCAAACTTCTAAGCGGTTTGATTTTACCATCTAGTCTATCTTGCATACTCTTAGCTGCATCAAAATCGATTTCTTCAATCCCCTTAACAATCTGGGCTAATACTAACTCTAATTCTTTTTCATTTTTCTCTTTAAGATTTAAGTTTCTGAATAATTCTTTGTTCATTTGTCAAATCCCTCCTATTTTTTGCAAAAAAATAAGCCCCGCCATAATAATAAAATTATGGACGGGACTTTACCTTCATCACCGATGCTTTCAATAATTGAAAGTCTTCCTTATCTCTGGCAGGTCTCCTGACTTAGACTCAAACATCCAGTTACCCCTTCCCAGCAAAAGCCAGTGGTTTGGTAATAGACTAATCTTTACAGTGGCGGGTCCGTACTGGATTTTCACCAGTTTCCCTATTCTCCCAATTGGGCACCTAAGATAAAATATTCAATTTACATAATATATAATAATAAAAAAACTAATATAAGTCAACCCTGGGCTTACCATTTTTCCTGATGAACTCTGTCCTCATTATATCTTTCTCTTACTTCTCTTTCTTCACCAGGATAACCTACTGCTACTATTCCAACCGGTTTTATTTGCTCTGGAAGGTCTAACAATTCTGAAACTCCCTTAACTAAAGCTTCCCTTGGATAAACCCCACACCAACAAGTACCTAATCCTAAATATTGTCCTTCTAGAAGAATATTCTGGATAGATGCTGCTACATCCTGTTCCCAAAAGGCACCATCATATTTTAAGTTACTTATATCTCCACAAACAACTATAGCTAGTGGTGCTTCTTTTAGCATTTGAGTATGGGGGTGAAAAGTTGGTATTTTATCTAGTGTTTCTCTACTCTTTACAACTACAAAATGCCAGGGTTTCTCGTTTCCAGCTGAAGGGGCATACATTGCAGCTCTAAGCAGCTTATGAATTTTTTCATCTTCAACTGACCTATTTTCATATTTTCTAATGCTTCGTCTATCAAATATTTCTTTCATCAGTATCTCTCCTTCAAAGACAATAGGACGTTTCAGACAATTGAAACGCCCTATTAGCTTAAATTATTGTTTTCATTACAAGGAAATGACTAAATGTTCCTGCTAAAACAAATAGATGGAACAGTTCGTGAAATCCAAACCATGATAAATTTATATTTGGTTTCTTCAAACCATAGATTACCCCACCTACAGTATAAAGAATTCCCCCTAATACTAAATAGAATATTCCACTGGTAGGTAAGCTATATGTCATTGGTTTTATTATAATTACTGAAAGCCAGCCCATTCCCAAGTAAAGTCCTGCACTTACCCATCTTGGTGCATTTATCCAAAATATCTTAATAAAAGCTCCAATTATGGTTATCGACCAAACTATTGCAAGCATCTTATAACCTATACTCTTGTCTAATACTAAAAGACAGAAAGGTGTATATGTTCCTGCGATTAAGACAAATATCATTATATGATCAACTTTTCTCATTATAGCCTTGGCTTTTTTCTTTGATTTATCAATTAGATGATAAGCAAAGCTTGAAGAATATAAAAGTATCATACTTAATCCAAAGATTAAAAATGCAGCTATGCTAATTAAGCTTCTTTGTTTTATTGCAACATTCAACAAAATAAACAAACCGATTACTCCAAAAATAGCACCTGCAAGGTGAGTCAGAGCACTGGTGATTTCCTTCTTGTCTTTATTCATAAAACCCATCCTTATTTCAATTTTTCTCTTACTTATTTGATAATTATCTTAAGTAAAATTATATACCAATTTTCTTAAAATAGCTAGCAAGTTATATTGAAATACTAACGACAAGTGAAACATCTCACGGTCTTAATCCCATTGTCCAGGAAACCTTAATTTCTGTAGCTTGGGAAATTTTTTATTATATTCTTCAACATCTTCCTTTGGTAAATTATCAAAAACTTCAGATGCATAAAATTTTCCTTTTATGCCCTTCAAACTATCTTCTCCTAATTCAAGAGCCATAAATGCATCAAAATTTTTACCATCAGCAGTTGTTATATTAAAGTTATCACATGTTTTAAATCCCAATCTAGGATAATAGTCTGGTTCACCAAATATCACAATACCTTTGTAACCTTTATCTTTTGCTAAATCAATAGTTTCTTTAATTAACATCTCACCAACACCACACCCTTGCCATTTAGGCTCTACACATAGTGGTCCAAAGGTTAAAATATCATGTGTATAGTCACCATCAACAACTCGTGACTTTGAATACATTATACATCCTATTACTTCTCCATCCTTTACTGCTTTTCTACTTAACTCTGGAAGATAGTCTTCATGTTGGCGTAATTTATGTACAAGGTAATGTTCGTCACATCCAAGATGATGTTTATTCCAAAATGCATACTGAGTCATTAATTCAATATTATACCAATCTGACCTTGTTTCCATCCTAATCTCTATATCTTCTCTGTCTACTTTATTCTTTTTCTCTATTAACCAACCAAATTCTAACCTTACTTCTTTTCTTTGTAAGTCATCATTCTTGTAACAGATGGTATCCATACCAATCAGAGTAAATCCTTCATGGAGATAAAAATCTATAGCATTGACATTACATGATTGAGTTTCTAGTATAATAGCACGCCTACGTTCTCTTCTAGCTTGTTCCTTGGCTATTTCAACTAATGCATGA
>CAZHLF010000215.1:0-3723 GCA_964532845.1 uncultured Tissierella sp. | reverse complement strand
TGAAATGATTGACTACTATGCATATCTAGTAGATAAATATCCAATAATATCTATAGAAGATGGTCTTGCAGAAGATGACTGGGATGGCTGGAAGAAGCTTACTGAAAGATTAGGAAAGAAGATTCAGTTAGTTGGAGATGACCTATTTGTAACTAATACAGAAAGACTTCAAAAGGGAATAGACTTAGGAATTGCTAATTCTATCCTAATTAAGTTAAATCAAATTGGTACAATTACAGAGACTCTAGATGCTATAGAATTAGCTAAGGTTAATGGAATGACTGCAGTAGTATCCCATAGATCAGGTGAGACTGAAGATTCAACAATAGCTGATTTAGCAGTAGCTACAAATGCTGGTCAAATAAAGACAGGTGCTCCTTCAAGAACTGACAGAGTTGCAAAATACAATCAACTGTTAAGAATAGAAGATGGACTTGGATATGTAGCTAGATACAATGGACTTAAAACATTCTACAATTTGAAAAACAAGTAAAATATACTAAAGGCTCCTTAAGGGGCCTTTTCTGTTCTACTAAATTTGACTTATTTTATTGATTTATTAATATGGCTATGTTAAAATGTTAATGTTACAAACTTATCGAGAATAAACAGGAGGTGTATTCATGACAACATTATTTTCAGTTCTAATATTAGCTTCAAGTATTTCTTTAATCGTAAGTGTATTATTCCAAGAAGGTAGCGAAGGACTAGGAGCATTAGGTGGAAACGCACCAGATTCATTATGGGGAAAAAATAGGGGCACTAGTAAACAAGCATTGCTTAAGAGAATTACTGTTGTGTCAGCTGTTATTTTTATAATCTCTGCTATAGCTTTAGCAGCATAACTAAGGAGGAATATAAATGGATTTTGCGGTAATGGGCTCCATAGTAGTTGGAGCACTAGCATTGATATTCGCTTTCTACAAGGCTTCTTGGATTAGCAAATTAAGCCCAGGAAACGACAGAATGAAAGAAATATCAGGCTACATTCATGAAGGAGCTATGGCTTTTCTTACTCGAGAATACAAGTCATTAGCTATTTTTATTGTTGTTTTGTTTGCAGTATTAGCTGTACTAATTAACGTTGCAACAGCGATATGCTTCCTATTTGGAGCAATTTTTTCTATTTTAGCTGGTTATTTTGGAATGCAATCTGCTACTAAGGCAAACGTTAGAACTGCAAATGCTGCTAAGGAATCTGGAATGACAAAGGCTTTAAATGTTGCATTCTCAGGTGGAGCAGTAATGGGTATGTCTGTAGTTGGACTTGGAATCATAGGAGTAAGTATTGCTTACTGGATATTTGAAGATCCTAACATTGTTACAGGCTTTGGACTAGGTGCTTCATCAATAGCTCTTTTTGCAAGAGTTGGTGGTGGTATCTACACTAAGGCAGCAGACGTAGGTGCTGACCTTGTAGGTAAAGTAGAAGCAGGAATTCCTGAAGATGACCCAAGAAACCCAGCAGTAATAGCTGATAACGTTGGAGATAATGTTGGAGACGTTGCAGGTATGGGTGCTGACCTATTTGAATCATATGTTGGTGCAATAGTTTCAGGTATTACACTTGGACTTGTTGCATTTGGTCCAGCAGGAGCTTCTTATGCATTAGCAATCTCAGCAGTTGGTGTATTAGCATCAATACTTGGTGTTTACTTTGTAAGAGGCGATAAAGATCCTCAAAAATCGTTAAATGCCGGTACATTAGCAAGCTCAGTTATTACAATGATTGGTTCATTTATACTTTGCAAAATGATATTAGGTACATATCAACCATTTATTGCAATTCTTGCAGGAATTGTTGTAGGCCTTATCATTGCAAAAGTTACAGAAATTTACACTTCATCAGATTATAAATATGTAAAGAAAGTTGCTGAAGAATCAGAAACTGGTGCTTCCACAAACATTATCGGTGGACTTGGAGTAGGTATGATGTCAACAGCTATCCCAATAATAGTAATAGCTATTGGTATACTAGTTGCTTTTTATGCTTCAGGTGGTTCAACAGATGCAGCAAAAGGTCTTTATGGTATAGCACTTGCAGCAGTAGGTATGCTTTCAACAGCTGGTATGACTATAGCGGTTGATGCTTACGGACCAATAGCAGATAATGCTGGTGGTATTGCAGAAATGTGTGAACTTCCTAAAGAAGTTAGAAAAATTACTGATAAATTAGACTCAGTTGGAAATACAACAGCAGCAGTAGGTAAAGGATTTGCAATAGGTTCAGCAGCATTAACAGCGCTTGCACTATTCGTTTCTTATACTCAATCAGTTGGTCTTCAAAGTATAAACTTAACTAACCCAACTACAATAGCGGGACTATTCATAGGTGGTATGCTTCCATTTTTATTCTCAGCTATGACTATGGATGCAGTTGGTAAAGCAGCATTTAGTATGATTGAAGAAGTTAGAAGACAATTCAAAACTATGCCAGGAATCATGGAAGGAACTGAGAAGCCAGATTACAAGTCATGTGTTGACATAAGTACAAAAGCAGCACTTAAAGAAATGATTGTTCCTGGTTTAATGGCAGTAATTGTTCCATTAGTAGTTGGTATTCTATTAGGAACAGAAGCGCTAGGTGGACTTCTTGCAGGTTCATTAGTAACAGGTGTATTAATGGCTATATTCATGTCCAACGCAGGTGGAGCATGGGATAATGCTAAGAAATATATTGAAGAAGGAAACCATGGTGGAAAAGGTAGCGAAGCTCATAAAGCAGCAGTTACTGGAGACACGGTAGGAGACCCATTCAAAGATACATCAGGTCCATCACTTAATATCCTTATTAAGTTAATGACTATAGTAGCAGTAGTATTCGCACAAGTATTCGTACAATACGGCGGAATATTCTTCTAAGAACTTAAGTAGATAAAATCCCTCTTACGAGGGATTTTTTTTTCTGACCTAACCTGATTTAAAGTCTAAGCACTTAAAAGTACTGTTTAAATCACAAAGAATATGATATAATCTTTTAATGTGAATAATAAACTATTGTATATAGTGGAGTTAATGGGGAAGGTAAATATGGTAATAAAAATTCAGGATATTGAACTTCATTATGTTGTCGAAGGTGAAGGAAAGCCACTCGTAATACTACATGGCTGGGGAGCCAACATCGACACAGTAAGACCAATTATAAATATTTTAAATGAAAAATATAAGGTCTATGCTATTGATCTTCCTGGCTTTGGAAAGTCCAGTGAGCCAAAAGAAGTTATAGGTTCATTTGAATATGTGAATATAGTTAAAGAATTCTTAAAAATGATGAAAGTTGAAAAAGCAACATTCGTAGGACACTCCTTTGGTGGAAAACTATCAATAATTATGGGTTCAAAACACCCTGAAAAGGTAGATAAAATTGTGCTAATAGATAGTGCAGGTCTAATACCAAAGAGAGGTATAGAGTATTACATAAAAGTATATAGCTTTAAGACATTAAGGGCTATTTACAAAAAAGCATTTTTCTGGATTCAGGATGACAAGAGGATGGAGAAATTCTATAAAAAATTTGGCTCTGACGATTACAAGGACAGCTCAGGAATAATGAGAAAGATATTGGTTAAGGTAGTAAATGAAAATTTACAGCCCTTGTTAAAGGACATAAAGGCTTCAACACTTATAATATGGGGAGATAAAGATATGGATACCCCTCTATATATGGCCAAGATTATGGAGAAGGAAATCAAGGATAGTGGATTAGTTGTATTTGAAGGTGCA
>CAZHLF010000214.1:1112-3774 GCA_964532845.1 uncultured Tissierella sp. | reverse complement strand
TAAAGGCATAGAGCCTTATTTAAGGGAATTTTTAGTTAAGCTTATGGAGTTAAGCCGGGAGTATCAGAAGGAACAGATGGACAAACAGGTTAAATAGGTTTGGTAATAGTAAGAAATATCTTTTTTATGTCATTTCAACTGTAGGGAAGCGTAATGGAGAAATCTCATCCTTTGAAAATATTGAAATACTGAGATCCCCTCAACTACTCTCGGGATGATACAATAGATGATATTTTACAATTTAGCATAGGAAGATGAATGTAAGGACTGGAGGACATATATGAAGGGAATAGGAACATCTCCTGGTATTGCAATAGGTAAGGCATTTATCTATAAGATGCCTGAAATGAATATAGAAAAGCTCCAGATTGATAATATTGAAGAAGAAATCAAGAGATTTGATGCTGCCATTGAAAAGGTACACGAGGAAATAGAAGTACTATATAATATTGCTCTAAAGACCTTAGGTAAAAGCAATGCAGAGATATTCAGCTCCCATTTAATGATATTGGATGATCCTGAGTTCTATAAAGAAGTAGTTGCCAGGATAGAAGATGAGTGGGTATGCTGTCAGTGGGCAGTTCATACAGCAGCTGAATACTTTATGTCTCTCTTTGAGGGAATTGAGGATGAATATCTTAGAGCCAGAGTATTGGATATTAAGGATGTAACAAGTAGGATTTTAAGAAATTTACTTGGCATTAAACAATTTGATTTATCAACTATAAATAAGGATAGTATCATAATTGCAGAGGAACTTACACCTTCAGATACTATACATTTGAATAAGGATAATGTAGCCGGTTTTATAACTGAGCTTGGAGGCAAGACCTCCCATAGTGCAATTATGGCCAGGACATTTGAAATCCCAGCAATTACAGGAGTTCAATATATATTAAGTGTAGTTACAGATGATGATTTAATCTTGATGGATGGTACTACAGGAGAAATAATCATTAGTCCTGATGAAGATGAACTTAGGGAGTATAAAATTAAAATTCTTTCTAAGAATCAGGAGAAAAATCTTCTAAATTCCATGAAGGGTTTAGAAACAGTATCCAAAGATGGGATAAAGGTAGAGCTTGCAGGAAATATTGGCTCTACAGCTGAAATAGAACAGGTTATTTTAAATGATGGTGAAGGGGTAGGACTCTTTAGAACGGAGTTTCTTTTTATGGATAGTAAGAGCTGTCCGACGGAAGAAGACCAGTTCCTGGCATATAAAGAAGCTGCCCAAAGATTAGGAAATAGGCCTCTTATCATTAGAACCTTAGACATTGGTGGAGATAAAGAGCTATTTTACCTAAACCTGCCAAAGGAAATGAATCCATTTTTAGGATATAGAGCAATAAGGCTTTGTCTTGACCAGGAGGATTTGTTTAAAGTCCAGCTTAGAGCAATCCTAAGGGCTAGTCATTATGGTAATGTTAAAGTTATGTTTCCTATGATTTCAAGTATTCAAGAAATACGTGAAACAAAAAAGTTAATTAAGAAGATTAAGAAGGATCTAAAGGAAGAAGGCATACCATTTAATGACGAGATGGAAATAGGTATTATGGTTGAGGTACCAGCAGTGGCAATTCAGTCTAGAAAATTTGCTAAGGAAGTGGACTTCTTTAGCATTGGAACCAATGACCTGATTCAATACACCCTGGCGGTAGATAGAGGAAATCAAAATATAGCAAGCCTATATAATCAGTATCATCCAGCTGTCTTAAATCTAATCAAAAGCACTATAGATAATGCCCATGAGGAAGGAATCTGGGTTGGAATGTGTGGAGAGGTAGCCGGAGATGAAAAACTGATAGCACTACTTCTTGGTATGGGAATAGACGAGCTATCCATGAGTCCATCCTCAATACTAAAAGCAAGACATATAATTAGAAATACGTCCCAAGCTGAGGTTAAGGAACATTTAGATAAGATTTTGGATTTAGCAACTGCTGAAGAAGTAGAAGAGTATTTAGATGATGTTAGTAAGTATATTCAAAAATAACTACCCTATCCCTAATTTGAGGGGAGAGGGTAGTTTTCTTATATATATAAGACGTAAAGTTTAGTATAAGATTAAGGTTAGAATTATTTAGTATTATAATAGTAAAGGACTATCAACTAAAATTCTGTCTATATCTATTTTGTGTTTCATCAAAATCGTTTTAATAAGTTCGATTTTTTCTTCAGAAGATCTATAAGTAGGTAAGGAAACACTTAATGCAGCAATAACATTATTATCCTGTATAAGAGGAACAGCAATACATTCTATTCCTTCTGTAGCTTCTCCTTTTTCATTATAATAATTATCTTTCCTAATTCCTTCTAACTGTTTAATTAAAACATTAACATTTGTGGTTGTATTATCTGTTAATTTCTCCATATCATTTTTATAGAGTTCATAAATATACTCATTGCTGTATGATGATAATATACACTTTCCTAATGCTGTAGCATGAGCAGGGAGAGTTGTGCCTATATTTGAGATTAATGCAACAGATTGAGTTGGTTCTTCCTTTGCAATATAAATTACATTTCTTATGTTTCTCCTATCTTGAACACCCATTTGACAGATTTCATTACATTGATTAACTATTTCTTTCATATGTTTTTTTACTAATTCAAAAGATCTATTATCATTTAGATAGCTCTGTGATATTTTAAATGTCTC
>CAZHLF010000214.1:0-1102 GCA_964532845.1 uncultured Tissierella sp. | reverse complement strand
GTGCTTATTCTATATGTTCTTTTATCCATATCTTGTATAATGTAACCTGAGTCTACTAATGTTTTTAGGATTGGTTGGATTGTACTTTTGGAGAAATTCAACTCATTAGAAATATCTGTGAGTGTCAAATCCCGTTTTAAACCAATCAATTTTAGTATCTCCATAACTCTTAATGTTGGATTATGCATATATTAATTACCTCCATATAATAAATTTATTAAATAATTTTAAAAATAAATGCTTAGGAAAGGCTGCAAATTCAACCTATATTGATATAAACACAATCAATAGTATCATAAAAAAAATATTTTATCAAATTGTATTAATAAATACTTGACAAAGAAAATGTTTTCTTATAAACTATGGTTAGTTCGTATATGGAAATAACGTACGTAAATCCGAACAAGAAAATATAAAGGAGAGTAGATGTAATGATTATGAAATTTCTAAAAAAAGTTCCTGCTGGTATGATGATTGTCCCTATGTTCATGTCTTCAATTTTAAACACTTTTTTTCCTGAAATGTTTCAAATTGGTTCATTCACAACGGCAATATTTACTTCTTCAGGAAGCACAGCCATTCTTGGTGTGCAATTGGTTTGCATGGGAGCACAATTAAGAGTTAAAGAATTAATACAGGTTGTAAGAAGAGGTGGAGTCTTACTAATTGCCAAATTTACTATTGGAGCCTTAATTGGTGTTTTATTTGGAAAAGTATTTGGGATGGTTGGATTCTTTGGATTAACAACATTAGCAATAATTAGTGCAATTACAAATTCAAATGGAAGTCTTTATCTAGCATTAACAACAGAATATGGAGATGAAGTAGACCAAACTGCAATGAGCTTACTAGCATTAAATGATGGACCTTTCTTCACTTTAGTTGTACTTGGTGCTTCAGGGATGGCTAATATTCCAATAATTTCTCTAGTTGCAGTAGTAGTTCCGATTTTATTTGGTATGTTACTTGGAAATTTAGATAAGAAATTACAAGAATTTTTAGAGCCAGGCGTTAGTATGTTGTTACCTTTTGTAGGAATTACATTGGGAGCAGGAATTAATCTAACAAACATCCTTAAAGGTGGAGTTGCTGGTATAGTTCT
>CAZHLF010000213.1:2191-3907 GCA_964532845.1 uncultured Tissierella sp. | reverse complement strand
TCTACCTTGAGCATCTATTTCAAGTACTTTAACCATAATTTCATCCCCAACTTTAACTACATCCTCAACTTTTGCAACTCTTTCTCTAGCAAGTTGTGATATATGAACTAATCCTTCCTTGCCATTTAATACATCTACAAAAGCTCCAAATGTAGTTACCCTTGTAACTTTTCCTAAATAGATATCTCCAGCTTCAACTTCTTTTATAATATTAGCAATTATTTCTTTTGCCCTATAACCACTCTCAGAATCAATAGCTGCTATTAACACCTTACCAGTATCATCTATATCTATTTTTACACCTGTTTCATCAATTATCTTGTTTATTACCTTACCACCTGGTCCAATGATATCCCTAATTTTATCAGGATTTACCTGCATAGTTATAATCTTTGGTGCATATGGAGATAACTCACTTCTAGGTTGTGTTATTGCTTCTGACATTTTTTGAAGAATAAACATTCTTCCTTCGTTAGCACGTCTTAAAGCTTCTTCTAGTATAGGTTCATCTATTCCAGCAATTTTAATATCCATTTGAATTGCTGTTATACCATCCTTAGTACCAGCTACTTTAAAGTCCATATCTCCAAGATGATCTTCTAGCCCTTGAATATCGGATAAAATAGCAACCTTATCATCTGTTTTCATTAGTCCCATTGCAATACCAGCAACTGGAGCTTTAATTGGTACTCCAGCATCTAATAAGGCTAAAGTACTACCACAAACTGATGCCTGAGATGAAGAACCATTAGAGCTTAGTACTTCAGATACTAATCTAATTGTATAAGGGAAGTCTTCAACAGTTGGAATTACAGGTTCTAAAGCTCTTTCAGCTAAAGCACCATGACCAATTTCTCTTCTACCCGGACTTCTAAGTGGTCTTGCTTCACCTACAGAATAAGGTGGGAAATTATAATGATGCATATATCTCTTGGATTCATCATCACCAAGACCATCGATTATCTGTACATCACTCTTTGCACCTAATGTAGCAATTGTCAGTACTTGAGTTTGGCCTCTTGTAAACATACCTGATCCATGAGTTCTTGGTAATAATCCTACCTCTGAATTAATTTTTCTTATCTCATCAAGTTTTCTATTATCAGGTCTTATTCCTTCCTCAAGAATAAGTCTTCTAACTTCTTCCTTGATAATGTTCTCAATTATTTCAGCGATATCCTTGCCGTTCTCAGGATATTCTTCAATAAATTTATTAGTTATATCTTCTGTAACATTATTTATATTTTCTTCTCTTTCTTGCTTTTCAACAGTGTTTACAGCATCACAAAGCATCTTTGTACCATAAACTCTGATTTTTTCATCGATTTCTGCATTAGGTTGAAATAAAGTATACTCAGATTTCTCTTTACCACAATCCTTTGCTATACTTTCAATAAAATCACAAATCTTTTTAATCTCTTCGTGAGCAGTTAATATTGCATTTAACATAGTTTTTTCTGATACTTCGTTAGCACCAGCTTCAACCATCATAATAGCATCCCTTGTTCCTGCTACAGTTAAGTTGATATCTGATTTTTCTCTTTCTGCAGCTGTTGGATTAACTATAAGCTGTCCATCAATTAATCCCATATGAACAGAGCCTGTTGGACCATTAAATGGTATACTTGATATAGATAAAGCAATTGAAGAACCTATCATTGCCGTAATTTCAGGACTATTGTCTTGATCTACTGATAACACAGTAGTAATTACCTG
>CAZHLF010000213.1:0-2181 GCA_964532845.1 uncultured Tissierella sp. | reverse complement strand
ACCTGAACGTCATTTCTATATCCCTCAGGAAATAGTGGTCTGATTGGTCTGTCAATTAATCTAGATGTTAGTATAGCCTTTTCACTTGGCCTTCCTTCTCTTTTAATGAATCCCCCTGGAATCTTACCTACAGAATATAATTTTTCCTCATAATCAACACTTAAAGGGAAAAAATCTATGCCTTCTCTAGGTTTTTTTGAAGCTGTGGCATTAGCTAGAATAACTGTATCTCCATACTGAACTAAACAAGATCCATTTGCTTGCTCAGCAAACTTCCCAACTGTTACAATTAAATCTCTTCCAGCTAATTTAAATTGGAATTTCTTTTCCATAGAATACCTCCTTTTTGAATATCTTCTCCTAATACTAAATTAATACTCGTTTAAGCTTTGATGAAACTGCTTGCAGTTTCTACTTTCGGCTGCAACGATAAGTAGACAACCCAATCTTTGATTGGTGTTGGTCACTTAGTTTGTTCATCAGGTGAGTGATTATTACACCCACCTGTTTATGGCTAAGGAACCCGACCTCTTACAGAAGCGGGGGACATTAGCACCTCGTTATATAAAAGTATAACTTTTTATTCTTAATAAACTAATAGAGCGGGATAACCCGCTCTTATTAACCTCTGATGCCTAATTTTTCAATTAAAGAACGATATCTTTCAATATCACTTGTTTTTAGATACTTCATTAAACCTCTTCTTTGACCAACCATTTTCAAAAGACCTCTTCTTGAGTGGTGATCTTTTTTGTGTGATTTTAAGTGTTCGTTTAATAGGTTGATTTTGTAAGTCAGTAGTGCGATTTGCACCTCTGGTGAACCTGTATCACCTTCGTGTAATTTGTAGTCATCGATTATTTGATCCTTTAATTCTTTTGCTAACATTTTAGCACCTCCATAAATTTTTATCCACCTAAAGCAAAGTAACCGCCGAGGAACGAATAACTTAGCAATAGGTAATCCTTAACATTAACATATTATCATATCTATCTTTATTTGTAAATAAAATTTGAAATCCTTTTAACTCATTTTCACTTTATTAATATCTAATAAAATCTGTTTTTTTAAAAGCTCTACACTTTCAAATTTTATTTCATCTCTTAAATACTCAACAAAAACTAACTCAATATTCATATCATAGATATCTTGTGCAAAACCAATTATGTGACTTTCTATCTTGATTGAATTCTCTCTAAATGTTGGATTGTATCCAACACTAGTTGCACTTATATATTTAACACCATCAACAATAGTCTTTGTAGAATATACACCATTTTTAGGTAGTACAAAGTTAATCAATGGATCAATATTTGCTGTTGGGAATCCCAGTTTATTGCCTATTTTCTTTCCTGGGACTACTTTCCCAAGTATTGAGTAATCTCTTCCTAATAATTTTGATGCACCTTTTACATCTCCACTTAAAATACACTTTCTAATCCTTGTACTGCTTACTATATCCCCATCAAGATATAATGGGTCAAAAATGACTATTTTTAAACCATATTTAAAACCTAATTCCATTAAAAGCTCTGCATCTCCTGATGCTTTATGTCCAAATCTGTAATCATTGCCCACAACCACAGCTTTAGCATTTAACTTCTTTATTAATATTTCAGTAACGAATTCTTCAGGAGTTAGCTTCATTATAAATTCATCAAACTTCATAGAATAGATAGTTTTAACACCAAGTTCGTGAACTAAATTATATTTTTGCTCTTTTGAAGTTATTAAGGAAGGACCTTTACCATCTATAGTTGACTTGGTATGATTTTCAAACAAAAGTACTGAACTATTGAGTCCATCTTCATTAGAGATACTGATCATTTGCTTAATTAAAGATTGATGCCCAAGATGGACACCATCAAAATTACCAAGTGCGATTGCTGTCTCAAATCTGTCTTCATTAAAATTATCTATTTTTATTAATTCCATCTTATCACCTATATTAGTACTTTATCCATCTTCAAATATAGAAACATATCCTTAAATAGTATTTTACCTATGCCTATAAATTTATCTTTACAATATATTTGGTAAATATTATTAACTGAATTGCTATAATCATCACCTACAGGTAGTAATGCCCCATTAATAAGCTTGTTGTATAATGAATCTGGAACTGTTATCATTTCAATATGGGAAATTTTTTCCGTAACATTATGTATAGTATTCGTAACA
>CAZHLF010000212.1:0-3910 GCA_964532845.1 uncultured Tissierella sp. | reverse complement strand
TTTTTCCTAATTCTTTATCAGATAGATATAGTCCATTGAAATGACCATCTATTCCTTTAAGTGTTGCAATAATATCCTTCATAGTGTTTTCTTCTTCTAGTTGTTCTTTTACAAACCATTGAAGGAACTCTATAGTTGGATAATCATTTTCAGCTTTTGCTGAGTCCAGTAAAGCATAAATTCTTGAAGTTACTAGCTTTTCATGATGTAGCGCTTCTTCAAATACCTCTAAGAAAGATGTATATTCATTTTTTGGTTCAGGGATCCCTTGAAGATTTGCTCTTGCATCCATATCGTATAGGAAGCTATAAAATTTCATTGCGTGTTCATATTCTTCTTTTGCTTGCTCATGGAAGAAATGTGCAAATCCTTTCATATTTTCAGCCTCACAATATGCTGCCATTCCTACATAAACATAACCTGAAGCAATCTCAAAATTATATTGATCGTTTAATTCTTTAATTAGTTTTTCTGAAGCCATAATTTACCTCCTCAATTTTATCTGTTATTTTGTTAATATAATTTCATTCTAATAATTTCTACCCAAAACCAATGATAATAATCAGATTACTTTTATTCCATTAGGACTATTCCCAATAAATTGTAGATATTCTTAGAAATTTCATCAGTTAATGGATGACCTTTTCTTTTTAAGAAATCTATAAGTCCTCTTTTCATCCCCTCACCATAAATCCCATCCAGTGCTCCTGTATAATTTCCATTTAATTTTAATCTTTTCTGAACTTCCAAAACATCTGCACCTGTAGCTCCTGGTCTTAAATTTCTAAAACCATAACTAAAGGGACCATAATATCCATTGATTATGGCTACAGTTGTACCAACTTCTATGGAATCAAATAAATCTTCAATATCTGAATTTCTCATCCTTACACACCCACCAGATGCATTGAATCCAATAGAACCAGGTTTATTGGTTCCATGTATACCATATTTCCCCCAAGGTACATCAAGTCCCATCCACCGTGAACCAAAACCTTCTCCCCATTTTTCTTTTGTTGTTATTCTAAATGTTCCAAGTGGGGTAGGCGAAGAAGTTTTTCCTGTAGCTATAGTGTACTTTTTTATTACTTCATGTGTTTTATTGTCAATAAGTGTGAGAGATTTGTTATCCACTTCTATTAGTATTGTGACTTTTGATATCTCACTCTTCTTATATACATTAAGATCTCCTTGTCTTTTTATATCTTCTCTTTTAAGTATAAATTTTCCAATAATCATAAATAAAATTACAAGAATAAACAAGAAGAATACTAGTTTTCCTCTTTTCACATTATCCCTCCTCCATAATGTATATGCTGGATGAATTGGAGATATTTAATTACATTTCAAAATTTCTTAAATTGGGTATAAATTAAGAAGGAGGGATATTATGTCAGACATATTATATAATAAAGACTTAGATATTGTATTGGATCAAATAAAGAAGGGTGCATTTCTTACAGTTAAATCAGGAGATGATGTAAATACAATGACTATCGGATGGGCTACATTTGGTATTATCTGGAATAAACCAATTTTGATGGTAATGGTAAGAAAATCCAGACACACATTTGATATTATTGAAAAAGGGGATAGTTTTACAGTTAGTGTACCAGTAAATTTGAATTTGAAAAAGGCCTTAGCCTACTGTGGGACCTATTCAGGTAGAGATGTGGACAAATTTAAGGAAATGTCTCTGACGCTTAAAAAGGCTAAATCAGTAGAATCTCCAATAATAAAGGAATGTAATTATCAATATGAATGTAAGATATTGTTTTCTCAAGGGATGGATGAGAATAACCTAGATTTAGAGATAAAGAAAAGAAATTATCCAATAGATGATTACCATACTCTTTATTTTGGTGAAATTATAGAAAGCTATATTCTTGATTAAAGAAATCTAGAGAACATACAACAATAATCCTAAGGCACCAGGCAAAGGATTATTTAATATTTGTATTCATGCTTTTATGAACTACTTGCAGGAATCTAAAGTTCTACTGCAATAGGTAAGTGATTAAGCCTCAGGTGAATAAACTTCGTAAATGCTATAGATAGAGTAATTCTCCTTAGCCAATAATTTTACTATTTCAGGGATTGTTTGAACGTCAATGCTTAGTTCTATTCCATTGTATTTAAACAATATATCTGAAACCTCTAATAAACCAGATTTATTGAGTAATTTAACAAGCTTATCCTCTGTTGCAAGGATATTCATATCTCCAATTAAAAAGAACATTCTCTTTTTTCCCTTAGTAAAATCCTGAGGATTAATTCTGTTTATAAGTAATGATTTATACATTTATAAGGCTCCTTTAAGCTTATGACTGTTTATTCTGAAACTACTTTCAATATTTACCCAGGTTTTGCATTATCAAACTATTTTAATTTTAATTGTTTGAAACTTTTTAAAGTATGGTACATATTTAGAGATTATTAGAATCAGGAGGATCAAATGAAAACTTATATAGAGAGTCTATTAAAATGTGTTCTGTTTAAGGATATGAATGGAACTGAAATAGAAAATGTACTTAAAAATACTATTGTACAACTAAAAGATTATAGTGCTGGAGATATTATTGCAATTGAAGGCAATAGCTGCGATAGTGTAGGAGTAATCCTTGAGGGAAATATAGAAATTCACAAGTCCTTTTCCTCAGGTAAGTTAGTGACAATTAATCACTTTGAAATAGGGAATATCTTTGGAGAGGCCTTGGTATTTTCTGGCTCCCATACTTACCCAGCAACTATAATATCATCAGACTCTTCAAAAATAATGTTTATTGGAAGAAATGATATCATACAGCTTATGACCCTGGACACAAGAGTGTTGAATAATTTTGTTGGAGTACTTTCAAATAGAATATTGATGCTAAACCAAAGAATTACAAATCTATCATTGGATACATTGAGAAAGAAAATCACAAATATGCTATTAGTTGAGTTTAAGAAGCAAAATTCCAACTATCTTACTATCCCCTATAGCAGAAAAAAAATGGCGGAAATGTTGAATATTCCAAGGCCTTCCCTTTCAAGAGAGCTTGTGAAAATGAAAGACGATGGATTGATTGACTTCTATAAAAACGATATTAAAATATTGGATTTAGAAGCTTTAATCGAAGTTCTCTCATAATCCATTTTATATAACGAGGTGAAATAGTTGTGTATTTTTGGAAAATATTCTTCGAAATACAAAATAATAGTTGACATACCATAGTTTGTTAAGTTACAATCAAAATGATGAACAATATGAAAGGAGGTCGTGAACATGTTATTAAGCAGATTAAGATTAAGCATTGCATTAAATTTAAATAGTTTTACACGGCCTATGATTAATGTTCTATAAATTAGATATTTAACCATAGGTAGATTGCCTATGGTTTTTTGTTGCCCATTTTTAGGAAAACATTTCCAAAACCATAGGATACCTATGGTTTTTTTGTCTTCAAAAGGAGGGTTAGCTTGAAAGAATTTAAAAAGTTGTTGCAGTTCGCAGACGGTTTTAAACTAATGTACCTATTGGGTATGATCTCTATTGTATTAGCTCAGGTCTTCAATACCATCGGACCACTTATTATAGGCACTACAATAGACGGGGTAATCGGGACAAATGAAATTCAATCCAATACCATACAGAGGGTTGTAAATTTTTTGGGAGGAAGAGATTTCTTAAATGCAAATCTATGGATACTTGGAATTATAATTGTAAGTAATACGGCACTTAGAGGGATTTTTCTTTATTATAAAAATACTCTCTCCAGCAAGGCTTCAGAAAACATTGCAATGAGAATTAGAAATAAGCTTTATGATCATATTCAGAGGCTGCCGTATGAATATCATGTTAAGGCAGATACTGGTGAGTTAATACAAAAATGCACCTCAGACGTTGATACAATAAGAAGATTTTTAG
>CAZHLF010000211.1:3552-3938 GCA_964532845.1 uncultured Tissierella sp. | reverse complement strand
AAAAAAGTTAAATTGCTTGGTGAAGAAATTAATGTAGCATTAGAGATTCATGATATTGAAGGTTTTTCAGGGCATGCAGATCAAAATGTTTTGCTAAACTGGATTTCACAATTTAAAATAAAACCAAAGAAAATATTCATAGTTCATGGTGAAGAAAAACCAGCATCAACATTAGCTAATTTGATAACTGAAAGATTTAATATTGAAGCTATAATTCCCAGCATAGGAGATAAATTCAATATTAAAAAGAATGATATTGAATTGGCAAAAGGTATTAATATTGAGCCATATATGCTTAAGGAAGACATTGAAAACGAATTGGAAAACGTATATAATCAGTTTAATTCCCTAATTAACAGATCCAGTGGACTTCTTGAGGATAAAGT
>CAZHLF010000211.1:0-3542 GCA_964532845.1 uncultured Tissierella sp. | reverse complement strand
AAGTACTTGAGAAAAATTACGATTCATTAAAAAATAAATTAATTGAAATTCAGAGTCAGTTGATGGATTTAAACATTTTAATAGGGAAATAAATTTAACACCAGGAGGTAGAAATGAAATATTTACAAAATTTATCTAACAATCCGTGGTACAATTTGGCCTTTGAAGAGTATTGTTTTAGGAATCTGCCAAATGATGAAGACTATGTAATTCTTTGGATTAATGGACCGGCAATAATAGTTGGGAAGAATCAGAATACAATTGAGGAGATTAATCCTGAATATGTAAGAGAACATGATATAAAAGTAGCTAGAAGAGTTACTGGTGGAGGAGCAGTATATCATGATTTAGGAAATCTTAATTTTTCAATTATAACAAATGTTAGTGGTGCAGAAAAAATAGATTTTGGAAAGATTAATATTCCTATGTTAAGATCCTTAGAAAAACTTGGTATTAATGCTGTTTTATCAGGAAGAAATGACCTTACAATTGATGGCAAGAAGTTCTCTGGAATAGCTCAATCAGTATGGAGAAAGAGAGTACTAAATCACGGCACAATTTTATTTGATACTGATTTATCAGTTCTATCAAATGCTTTGAATGTGAAGCAGGATAAAATTGAATCTAAGGGTGTAAAGTCAGTAAAGTCAAGGGTAACAAATATCAGACCATATTTAACTGAAGATGTAGATATGGCAACATTTAAAGATTTATTATTGAAAAATATCTTCAATTTAGATGGTGTGGAACCAGAAGAATATATTCTTTCAGGCGAGGAAATGGAAGCCATTGATAAGTTATACAATGAAAAATATAATACTTGGGACTGGAATTATGGTGAATCTCCTGAGTTTGATTACAAGAATTATAAAAGATTTCCTTTTGGTTCAATAGATGTAAGATTGCAGGTTAAGGGTGGGATAATATCAGATATTAAGATATATGGAGACTTCTTTGGAACCGAGGATATTGCTAAGCTGGAAGAGACAATGAAAAATTTAAAGTATGATAGAGAAATTATTAAAGAAGCTATAAAAAATCAACCTCTAGAAAAGTACTTTGGAAGTATTACACAAGATGAATTCCTTAATTTAGTAATGGAATAGGCTTTAGCAAATTTTCTAAAAAAAGAGGGGTTATATGGAATTTGTTGCAACTAATATTATTATAAAGGAACTAAAATGTGATGACAGTTTTAAGGATTTTATTGAACTGCCCTTTGAGTTATATAAGGATGATAGTGCCTGGGTTCCTCCTTTAAAATCTGATTTTAAAAAGTATATAAAAGGAGAAAACAATTATTTAAATCAATCTGGAGAAAATACAAAAGTAGTCGCCTACAAAGATAATAAACCTGTGGGACGGTTACTTGTGGGCATCAACGAACATATAAATAAAGTTAAAGGAGCAAATGAAGGATATATTTCTTTATTTGAGTGTATTGAGGATTACAATGTAGCATTTAGCTTACTTGAGTTTGCAGAACACTGGCTAATAATAAGGGGGATATCTCTAATAAAGGGGCCCCTTTCATTACCAGGTGGGGATGATAATAGAGGCTTTCTAATAGACAATTTCCATGATTCAACCCTTATTATGAATACTTACAACAAAAAATATTATAATGATTTTTTTGTCCGGTATGGGTTTGATAAATATTTTGACTGTTATGCATATAAGAGCCATGTTCAGAATGAGAATATTGAAAGATATAATAAATTAGTACCTTATGCCATGAAAAAGTACGGATTTAGAATAGATAGACTTGATTTGGATAATATTAAAAAAGAAATGAAAGATATTAAAGGAATTATAGATAAGGCTATGCCAAAAGAATGGGATGACTTTATCCCTCCAAATGATGATGAAATTGATTTAATTGCTAAACAGTTAGTACCCTTTGCTGATCCAGATTTAATTTATATCGCTAGAAATAATAATGGGGAGCCTATTGGGTTTAATATCTCTTTGCCTGACTATAATCAGGTATTAAAAAAGATGAAAGGTAGATTGTTGCCATTTGGAATATTCAAATTTCTATATTATAAAAGGAAAATCGACAGACTAAGATTTTTTGTATTATTTGTAGTTCCTGAGTACAGAAAAAAGGGAGTACCATCAGCTATTTATTTAAAATCTTATTTAAAAGCTGTAGAAAAAGGGTATACTTTTGTTGAAGGATCGACAATTTGGGAGTATAATAAAGATATGATTCTTGATATTGAAAAATATGGAGGTGAAAGGTATAAAACCTATAGAATCTATAAGAAGGAAATCCTTTAATTGTTTGTCAATCTAGATATGATTAATGCAGGGCAAAGGCGGAATAAGAACGTTTGCACGATTACAGAATAAACAGAAAATTGAAAAACATGACACGAATGACGTCTTGATAAAATCTAGATGAAAAAATATCTATTAATTTTCAGTTTTTATGTTGAAATTTATTTTTCTTGTGTTATTATATTTATGTAGTGAAAAGGTTTTTTAAGATATGTTATCTGACATAAGATGATACATAACATTTACTTTTAGGAGGTAGAAATAGTGGAAAAGAAAAAAGTAGTACTTGGAGTAATAGGCTCTGATTGTCATGCAGTTGGCAACAAAATATTAGACTATTCTCTTACAGATGCTGGCTTTGATGTTGTAAACATTGGAGTATTGTCACCACAAGAGGACTTCATCAACGCTGCAATTGAAACTAATGCAGATGCTATCCTAGTTTCATCACTTTATGGTCATGGTGAAATTGACTGTAGAGGATTAAGAGAAAAGTGTGAAGAAGCAGGACTTAAGGATATCCTTCTATATGTAGGAGGAAACATCGTAGTTGGTAAACAAGATTGGAACGAAGTTCAACAAAGATTCCTTGATATGGGATTTGACAGAGTCTATCCACCAGGAACATCAACTGACACAGCAATTCACGACTTAAAAGAAGACTTATATAAATAAGCAGAAATTGAGGGATAAAATGGATGCATATCTATTAATAGACTTTGGTAGTACATTTACAAAATTAACATTAGTTGATGTCGAAAAAGAGGAAATTATTGCTACTGACAAGGCTTATACTACTGTTGAAACAGATGTTACCATTGGCTATGAAATGGCTTTAGAAAATCTTAATAAGAAAGTTGCTGGAGATTATAACATTGTTAAGAGATTGGCATGTTCATCTGCGGCAGGAGGCTTAAAAATTATCGCAATTGGTCTAGTTCCTGATTTAACTGCTGAAGCTGCTAAGAGAGCTGCTCTTGGTGCTGGTGCTAGAGTAATTAAGACATTGAGCTTTAACCTTAATAACGATGAGCTTAAAGAAATTAAAGAATCAAATGCAGACATGATATTACTTGCTGGGGGTACAAATGGAGGAAATGCTGAGTGTATAATTCACAATGCTAAGATGCTTGAGAAGTTTGATATCAGTATTCCTGTTGTTGTAGCAGGCAATAAGAGTGCCAATGATGAAATCAAAGAGATATTTGGTGACAAGATTGAGTACTATATCACTGAAAATGTAATGCCTAATCTTAACC
>CAZHLF010000210.1:0-3949 GCA_964532845.1 uncultured Tissierella sp. | reverse complement strand
AACCTAAAGGTTTTGCAAGGAGAAAAAGAATTGTCCTTTGCTAATTATTCTATAAGTATATTTTAGCATTAGGATAGCTCAATTAAAAATTGGTTTAAAAAAATAATAATATGCTTAGACACCAAATTTTAATGGGTCTAAACATATTATACGAGGGGTAATGCTATGAGAAACGTATTTGAAAGGGAATTGGAATTATTAAATAATGACCTTATTGAAATGGGTAATCTGGTTGAAAGTCAGATTAATGCAGCTGTAACGGCTTTAATTGAACAAAATGCTGAACTTGCTAAGAGAGTAGTTGAAGGAGACAAAGAAGTAAATACTAAGGAGAAGGAAATTGAAGCTCGTTGTTTAAAATTACTTCTTCAGCAACAGCCAGTTGCTAAGGATTTAAGACTTATCTCCTCGGCACTTAAGATGATTACAGATATGGAAAGAATAGGGGACCAGGCTGAGGATATTTCGGAAATCACTATTTTCCTATCCAATGAGAAATATTTCAAACAACTTGTTCATATTCCTCAAATGGCACAGGAAGCAATAAAGATGGTTAGAGAGAGTGTTGATGCTTTTGTAACAAAGGATCTAGACTTGGTTATGAAGGTTATAGCCAATGATGATAAGGTAGATGAGTTATTTAACACAGTTAAACATGAACTTATTGAAAAGATTCAAGAAAATGCAGGACATTCAGAGCAGGCTGTTGATTTGTTAATGGTTGCAAAATATTTTGAAAGAATAGGGGACCATTCACAAAATATTGCAGAGTGGGTTTATTTTGCAATTACAGGAGTACATTATCAAGGAAAAAAATAACCAGATTTTATCTGGTTATTTAAATATCTAGAACTTTAGGGAGTTTAAAAGGAAATATACAAAGAGGTGATAAGGTGGCTATAATTTACTGTATTGAAGATGATGAAAGTATAAGAGATCTTATTTTATATGCATTAAGAAATAGTGGGTATTTGGCAAAGGGATATGAAAGTGGAGATATTCTATACAATAATGATGAGCCTGACCTCATTTTACTGGATATTATGCTTCCAGGAGAAGATGGGTATGAGATTTTAAAGAATTTAAAGACCAACGACAAGACAGCAGATATACCAGTTATTATGCTTACATCAAAAACTAGTGAATATGATAAGGTTAAGGGCCTGGACCTTGGTGCAGATGACTATATTGAAAAGCCCTTTGGAGTAATGGAACTTATATCGAGGATAAAGGCAGTTTTAAGAAGAAGTACAAAATCAGATGAATCAAAGGATTTATTATGTATTGATGAGCTTTGTATAGATAATAAAAGGCACATTGTAACTGTTAATGGAGAAGAAGTCCAGTTAACATACAAGGAATATGAGTTATTGTTTTATCTTATGAAGAATAAAGGCCTGGTAGTTTCAAGGGATAAGCTAATAAATGAAGTTTGGGGCTATGATTTTGAGGGAGAGTCAAGAACAGTTGATGTACATGTAAGAACTCTAAGGCTAAAGCTTGGGGATGCTGGAAAATATATTCAAACTATTAGAAGTGTAGGATATAAGATAGGGGGATAATTGTGGAGAAAAAGATATATCAGTATTTAGTTATTCTCATATCAATTATTGTAATAGCAACCTCTATTATTCTTACGCTTCTTTTTTATGATATTCAGCATAGAGGAGATGACTTTACCTTGGAATCCTTAATGCTAATGATGATTCCTGGTATCATAGGAGTACTTGTTTTAATCTTGGTTTTTCTCTATTTCTTTTCAAGTAGATTAACCTCAAGTATTCTTAGGCCAATGAATCGTGCTACACAGGAAATAGAAAGCATTTTATCTGGCAAAGAAGTGGATAATATCTCTAGCTTTGAAGAGTTTGAACCTTTTATTCGGACAATTCAAAGTCAAAAAAACGAGATAGAAAGAGCCATAGACATTTTAAAGGAATCAGAAAAGTATAGAAGGGAATTTACTGCCAATGTTTCTCATGAATTGAAAACACCTCTTACTTCAATTAATGGATATGCAGAGATGATCGCCTCTGGTATGACAAGTCCGGAGGATACAATAAAGTTTGCTAATACTATCCATAAGGAAGGACTAAGACTTCTTGAGTTAATTGAATCCATTATTAACCTTTCTAAAATTGAGGGACAAGTTCAAAACGAAGTTACACTTCAAACTGTTGATTTATATGAAATTGTAGAAAATACTGTCTCAAGGCTTAGTAATCTGGCCAATGATAAGAATATCAAGCTTTATATCTCAGGAGATAAAACTATTATTAAGGCAAATAAACAGATGATGGAGGACTTGTTCTCCAACCTTATAGATAATGCTATAAAATATAATAAAATAGGCGGCTTAGTGGATGTAAAAGTATATTTAGAGGGAAAAAATGCTGTTATACTGGTTCGAGATACAGGGATGGGAATATCCAAAGAGGATCAGGAAAGAATTTTTGAAAGATTTTATAGAGTAGACAAATCAAGATCTAAAAGGATTAGTGGAACTGGAATTGGTCTTTCAATAGTTAAGCATATAGTTGTTTATCATAAGGGAAATATATCCTTAGAAAGTGAAAAAGACAAGGGTACAAAAATAGAAATAAGATTGCCTATCTGAAAAAATGCCTAAATTAGTAGGTGTTTTTTTGTTATTACGAATTGGAAAGTCCTACTTTAATATCTTTTGGTTTAAGGGGCTTTCCGTATATGAGTAACAAGAAAAGCTACATTTAACACTTCTTTAGAAGATTTTCTTACTATCTGAAACAAATAATAATATTTTACCTTAAAATAATATTTACTTAACCTGTCATTAAAATACAACTACTATCATATACTTAAGATTGTGATGTAAAAAAACAATTTATATATACAAAACATTTTAAGGAGATGGTAATTATGAGATTGAATCTTTGTATTGACATTGATGGTACTATAACAGAGCCGTATTATTGGTTAGGTCTTGCAAATAGGTATTTTAATACTAATGTGAGTCCTAAACAAGTAACTTGCTATGAAATTCATAAGGTCCTTGATATCCCACAGGAAGATTATTTAAAATTTTACGAAGAATTAGGAGAAAAACTACATTCTGATTCTAAGGTTAGGGAAAGTGCAGTTATGATATTAAGAAGACTGGAACAAATTCACAATATCCATTATGTAACAGCTCGTGAGACGAAGATGAGAGAAGTAACAAAAAAATGGATAGTAAAAAACAATCTTACGAATTCTCAGCTTCATCTTTTAGGTTCACATTACAAGGTTCAAAAGGCTGAAGAGCTTAAATGTGACATATTTATTGAAGATCGGTATGAAAATGCACTACAACTTGCCTTGGCTGGTTTTAAAGTACTTTTAATAGACTGCACATACAACAGAAGGCCACTTATACATGGAATTACAAGGGTTTATAGCTGGATGGATATTTACGATGAAATAGAATCATATGCTGATAGTAAAAGGGCACGAAAAATTGCATAATCACTTACAAAGACAAGAACTGTTCTTCTTAATGAAGCACAGTTGTTTTTGTTTTAATAATATTTTTACTTGCATACAAATGCTCTACATGTTATAATAGCTTGATGAAAATTTTTATTTATATTTAAATTTTTAATCCTTGCTCTATCATAAGGATAGAGCCGATAGTCCATAAGGAGGTGAAATACATGAGAAAATATGAAGCGGTTTTAATCTTTTATCCTAACTTGGAAGAAGAGAAAAGAGTTCAGCTAGTAGATAGATTCAAAGGAATAATCGAAGCTGATGGCTCCATTTCTAATGTTGATGAATGGGGAATTAGAAAGCTTGCATATCTAATTGATGACCTAGGTGAAGGATACTATGTTTTAGTAAACTTTGCAGGTACACCAGAAGTTGTTAAAGAATTAGATAGAGTTGCTAGAATTTCAGACGGCATTATGAGACACATGATCATTAGAGAAGA
>CAZHLF010000209.1:0-3968 GCA_964532845.1 uncultured Tissierella sp. | reverse complement strand
TATTTGGGTAAGACCTTTATCCATGTTCTTGGAACAAGTGGTACTTGAGGGTAAGTTAGTTAATAGATTTGAAGAGATTGGATAGAAAGGAAATCAAATCATGAACTCGTATAAGTTTATAGCAAGAGGAATCTGTAGCGAATTTAACATATCAGAAATAGGGAAAAATTATGGTATTACAAAAAAGATTAAGTGGGAAGAACCACTTATTATTGATATAGATAAGAATGATGACAAGGTGATATATTTATACCATTTTGGTGTAATTGTATTTATTAATTTTGATTATAGTGAAATATTAACAACTATTGATGAAATTAAAAATATTGAGGGTAGCATTAAAAGTATTAATCAAGATATTGAATATAACGAAGTAGAAGTTTATACATTGCTTGAAGACGATGAAATAACTGAAAAAGAGCTTGAATTCAATCATTACAAGAATATGTTGATCCAGAAGTATGAAATTGAAATGACAGCTTTAGTGCTGGCTAAATCAGTTGCTCTCGAGATTATCGAAAATAATGTAAATAAAGCCTTTGACGATATTGAAGAGAAAGTACTAGACTTAAAAAAAGGTAAATTAAGAGGCAATGATAAAAAAGTTGTAGCAACTATTGGGAAAATACTTGCATTTAAACATACTACTATTTCATATATTATGATGTTAGATAAACCTACTGCTACATGGAAGTTGAAAGAAGCTGAAGAGTACTTCAATGAGATGGCAGATTTATTTGAGCTTGATGACAGGTACAATAACCTTAATGCTAAATTAGAGACCCTATTAAATACTGTTGAGATAATAGCAGATTTACAACATTCAAAAACTGCAAACATGATGGAGTTAATAGTTCTATTGTTAATTCTTATAGAAGTAATAAATGCATTTCAAGGACCAATAATTAATATAATAAAAAGCATATTATGATGAATGAATCTTATTAACTAGCTGTCTAATATCAAGATTTGCGAAGATTAAGCCTGCTAATATTATAGAAACTCCAACCCATTGAATAATGGATAAATGTTCAGATAGTACAATTCTTGCTGTTAGTAGTCCTGTAATTGGTACCAACAAGGAGATTGGTGATACCTTACTTAAAGGATATTTTGAAAGAAGCGTACTCCAAACTCCATAAGCAAATAATGTGGAGGCATATCCTAGATATATTGCCGAAAAGATGGATAGAGAATTTAGACTCATCAAGGAGTTAATGAGATTTGTCGGTGTATCAACTAAGAGAGCAAGTCCTACCATAGGTAAAGGTGGGACTAGTCCAGCCCAAACAACCATACTAAGCATATCCAGCTTTTCGCCTGTTTCTGTAGCCTTATCAGATGCAAAGCGTATTACTATATTTGAGATGGACCAGAATATAGGTGTAAATAAATTGAGTAAAAGTGCTCCGAAAGGAATAGTTGATACTCCATTTGAAAAAGATGCAATACCAATAACTGATAGTCCAATAGCTGCAATTACAAAACCTATTATTTGTTTAGGCTTAATACTTTCCTTAAAAAATAAAGCACCTAGAAGTGGTGTGATAAATGCTTGTAATTGAGATACAATTGATGCAATACTAGCTGGCATACCAATTTCTATAGCATAGAATAAGCAGCCAAATTGACCTACACCAACAGTTAAGCCATATGCTAATATGTATTTCCAATCAATTTTTGGTTTTTTTATGAAAAATACAGCTGGAAACGCAACTAATATATATCTAAATGCGACTAATAGCATAGATGGAACCCCATTTAAACCCAATCTAATAACGGTAAAATTAGCTCCCCATACTATTACAACCAACAAAGACAATATAAGATCTTTACGCTTCATTCTATATTCCCCCACAAAGTTATTAGGATATTATCTAGAAGTGCTCTCCATTTTCATAGTAGTTACTTTCTTCCAGTTTATTAAATATCACATCCAAGTTTTTATATCCAATTGAATTAACAAATTTTGTTATAATCTTCGCTACCTTGTCCTGAACCTCCTGACCTCTATCAAACCAAGAAACTTCAACAACTGATGGACCTTCAACAAACTCGCCATCAAATAAATAAGTTGATTGAACTATTTCAATGGTAAAATAATCTCTAGGACATTGAATTGCTACTTGAAGTTCATCTACTAATGGTTTACTAATATTACACACTGCTTTAGAATCTATGGCCTTAAATTTCAATGCTGGCATGAAAACACTCCCTTAATATTTTATTATTTATTCTATCATAATCATTAGCCAAAGGGTATAATCAAATTTTTAACCTTGTTTTATAAGTATACATAATTATGCTATTTTCTAGATGCTAATTTTTTAAAAAAACCTTTAGGCACAGCTTTTGTTAGGAATAATACTAAAATATAGGATAATGCTCCTATAAATAGACTTAATGCAAATAAAAAGCCATTTGTTTTTTGTAAATTTCCAATATCATAGTTGCTTATATATATTATTAGTACCATAAAGAATGAAGCTATTATCGGTTTGCATATACCATCGACATAATTCAGTGTAAATTTTACTGATTTTTTTAATGTTTTTATATCCAAAACCATAATTAATATTAAAGAGCAATAATAAGAAATAAAGACTCCATTAATGCCAAAATTAGAATTTCCAACTAAAATATAGATAAAAGTTACTTGAATTATCATTCCTATAAGTCTTGTTATGGTAGCGATGACTTGTTTATTTATACCATATAAAATTCCAGAAAAGTTATGCTGCAAAGCTATTATGATGGTACTAACTCCCATTATCTGAATGTATTTTGCAACTAAAGGATCATTATATAAGAAATGTGCCAATGACTTAGAGAGTACTATATATACTGCTGCTAGAGGTATTGATACTAATAAAGTCACTTTTAAAGATAGTTGGATATCATTTCTAATATCTTTATATTTATTTAATACAATTTGCTCGGTTAGACTAGGAATTAAATTAACTACTAAAGCATTTGTAACAATAAATGGCAATCCAATTAAAGGCATTGTCATTCCCATTATTCTACCCATGCTAGAGACCGCTTCACTACTTGATAAGCCAACCACCATAAGTCTATTTGGAATTAAAATAGTATTTAAAAAATTAAGTATTGCGCTTAAAAACCCAGAAATAGTTAAGGGCAGAGACATGATCAGTATTTTAGCTAAGAAGGCTTCTTTTTTTACTTCATTTGGGAGAGTAATGGGTATTTTCATTGACAACTTGAATTTAGAGTAGATAAACCAAAGTAGATTTAGAAATTCTCCAATACTTATTACAAAGATAGCAAGAATCGCACCATAAATAGGTTTAATGGGATAAACAATATAAATAACAAACATAAACACAATTAGTTTGGTAATGGCTTCTATTATTTCTCCAGAACTTGGTACTATAATATTTTTTAGACCATAAAAGTAAGCCTTAAAGGATGAGCTAATTGAGATGAGTATTAAAGCTGGAATAATTAGATAAACACCAGTTATCATGTTTTTATTTTTAAATATTTGCATTGAGATTATATCTGAAAACAAATAAATAATTAAGCTCAAAATCACAGCTATACTTAGATTAAGCTTTAGTGATATTTGGAAGAGTTTTTCAACGTTAAGTCTATTATTCCTAGAGTTTTGTTCTGCAACAAGTTTTGTTATGGAGATTGAATTTCCCGAGTTTATTAGTATTAAAAAGATCATAAGAATAGAAAGAGAGATTTGAAATAGTCCAACAGCTTCTGCTCCTAAATACTTGGATAATAGGACTTCATAAGTAAAGCCAATAATTCTTACAAAAAAGTTCATAAATACCATTATAATTGATCCATATATAAATCTACTTTTATTCAAACTATCACCCCATATAAACAGATATAATAATCTATATGAGGTCAGGTTAATTACAATACCATACAACTATGTATTTAAGCTTTGTGCTTGCATTTTCTGGGTATATTTTATATTATTAATA
>CAZHLF010000208.1:0-3986 GCA_964532845.1 uncultured Tissierella sp. | reverse complement strand
TAAGCTTTGATACCATAATTATTCTTAATACTTTTATTTCTGTCTCCTTTGCTACCAAATATGAGAATATTGGCTCTGGTCCAAAATTTACATACTTGGATGGCTTATTTAACTCCATCAAATAATTAGCCATGTATTTTTCCAGGTCAGACAATCTATTTGTCTCTTTATATGAGTCAAGGCCTTTAATGAGGGCTTGACTTATTCTTGAATTTCTAAACTTTAAAATCACATTGTCTATAGAGTCATTAAGAGTAAATAGTATATCTTCCCTTTCCAAGTTACCATTAGGGAGAATAATATCTTCAAAGAACTTTATATCCTTCCCCTGTTTTTTTAGTCTAATGGATGTTTTTATGTTAATAAAATCAATCATATCCTTAACATAATCTATAAATAATGGAATGAGTGTATCTTTAGCTATTCTATGCAAATGTTCAAAATAGTATTTGTCTAATATCAATTCAATTCTTTGAGGATCATTAGTCTCCTCATAATCCTTTTCAACAGCTATAATAGCATGGGAAAACTCTTGGGCTATGTCCTTGTAATTTTTATTAAGAAAAGACTCTTTAATCTTCCCAAATTCAGTAGTGCTTATTGGTATATATAGCTCAGGTAATTGTTTATTTAGTATTCTTTCCTTAAACATAACCTTAATGTTGTGATAGTCATACTTTAATGCCATTAAATCAACTACTTCACCATGGGCAGACAAGTCCCTCATCAACTTGTAGGTTTTTATAAGCTCAGAGGATAGTATTTTTTCAAAATCCTCAGGTCTAGAAAGTTCAGAGACTGCACTGGAGTAATTGGTTTCATTAAGATACCTTAAAACCTCATCAATGTCCTTTGAGTCGATCATTCTCTCTATTTTTGTCCTTGAAAGGAGCTTATTTTCAAGGACTCTGGTTCTGGTTACACCCTGGATAAAATCCATTCGATCCATGAAATCACTCCTATCATTGGAATAATTTTGTAGAAATCTCACCTTCTAAATCTTCTCTTAGAAAATCCACAAGAGAATCAAAGGAGAAGTTCAATACTACATCCTTATCCTTTACTAAAAACCCAGCTTCAATAGTCTCAGTATCTGAAACATTTAAGCCTAAGGCCTTAACACTTTGTTTAAATTTATTAGGAACTATAAATACTTCTGTTCCCTTTAGTTTCATTTCATTAGCATTTTTACTTATATAATTTATAAATCTTTGTTCATCTAAATCCTTTAATCTTTCCTTGGCAAGAGCAAACACCCTATCCAAGAGTTCTTGCTTTGCCATTAACTTTTCATCTCTTACTCTAAGTTCCCCATTGGATATAATTCTGTCCTTTATCATCTTTCCTTCAGAAGTAGCTTTTTCTATAATTCTTAATTCTTTTTCTTTTGCTTCTTTTATCTTAGAGTTTATTATTTCCTCACCTTTTTTTGCTGCCTCCTGATAGATTGATTCAGCCTTATCCTTTGCATCATCAAGAATCTTCTGAGTAAGGTTATCTAAATTTGACATAGATTCACATCCTTACATTTTTTAGAAACTAACTGCATTAACTAGAATAAGGGACATAACGAAGGATAACAATGCATAGGTTTCAACCATTACTGCATAAATAATACCCTTTGTGGAATGCTCTTCGTTCTTTGCAAGTATAGCAATACCAGCAACTGCTGTTTTGCCTTGTGATATAGCTGATTTCCAACCAACGATTGCAATTGGTAAACAAGCAAATAATAAATATAAACCTTCTCCCAAACTCATGCTAGCATCTAATTTACCTAAAACTAACAAACCTATAACGAAACCATATAATCCTTGCGTACCAGGAAGTAATTGAAGCACTAAGGATCTACCAAACTTTTCTGGTTCTTCAATTATAAGACCGGATGCAGCCTCACCTACCATACCTACCCCTGCTGCTGAACCAATTCCTGATAATAATACTGCTAAAGCTGCACCTATTGCAGCGAAAACTACTCCACCGGATTGTATAACAAAATTTGACATAACTTCCATTTATAATTCCTCCCAACTATTTTAAGTTAATATATTTTGCTTCACTTCTGTAAATATTAAATTTCTTTCCTCCACCACCATAGAACTTGCCAAAGAACTCAACAAATATAAGTCTTATGGCATGTACATAAGCTCCAAGTAAGCTTAGTCCTAAGTTAAATACTTGTCCTATGACGAATATTATAAAGGCAAAAACCATACCAAGGATACCTTTGTCTGTAAGCATTCCAGCCATCATGTTTATTGCACCAGCTATAAAGCCACCTGAAAGTCCTAGTGCCATAAGTCTTGAATAAGAAACAAAGTCTCCTACATAGCTGGAGATTCCATATAGACTATATAGTCCACCAGCAGCTCTTCCTCCAATGCTTCCAGCATCTCTTCCACCTGTTAGTACGATACCTGCCATTCCAATAAGCATAACAACCAGACCGATAGTCTTTAGAAGAGGTGGTATAGTCATTACCATGCCTACTAGGTATACAATACCTCCTGTCAAAGCCATATACCAAAAACCAACATCATATAGTGCATCTAGTGGTCTTCCATCTCTTATTGCTAGATAGGCTTTTAGTCCTAATGCAAAGTAAATGTGGATAAGCCCAAAGATTATAGATAATATCAATAATGTATTATAGTCTGTTGCAGGATCTATTAACTTCTTATAAGGAAGATTTAGTCCTAGGAAGGAGCCATAAATCAATCCCCAAAGCATTACCGAGAAGCTAAGATAGAATAAAAATCTAACAAATAATCTTGTAGAATCAGATAGATTAAACTTCTTCAATGCAATTGCAGTTCCAATAAGCATTAATAGACCATAACCTAAATCAGCTCCCATCATTCCAAAGAAAAATAAATAAAATGGTGCTAAAAATGGTGTTGGATCAATTTCACCATATTGTGGCAGGGCATACATGCTTGTTAAGGATTCAAAGGTCTGAGCAAACCTTGAGTTCTTAAGCATTATTGGAGCATCTGAATCGCCTTTATCCGCTTCATTTAGCTCTAAATAATGCAAATTTCCCAACTCTTTATTAACTACTTCTTTAAAAGCTTCTACCTTATCTGTAGGAACATATCCTCTAATAACATTTACCTCTTGAGTCTTAACAAAGTTTTCAGAGGAAGAAAGTCTTAATTTTTTATTGTTTAAATATTCATAAATTATCTCGAAATCAGGAAGATTACTTGATAGTGATATACACTCATCTTCACAGTTCTTTATCTTTTCATCTAGGGCTTTTATTTCTACATTAATTGAAGAAATTTCCCTTTCAGGTGTATCTTGTCCCTTTAATATTATAGAAGAAAAATTATTGTTTCTTAAAATTTCATTTAGTAATTCAGCCTCATCCTTGGAAGTTAAAGAAATAAGATATAAATTATCCTTGTCTTCACTAACTATCTCCGTATATGAATACTTAGTAGCTAGTAATTCTTCTTCAAGTTTTACTTTTAATTTTTTAGGAATCGTTCCCATAAAGATTACACTCTGTTCCAATCCCTTTAATTGATCAATTGGGCTATTAAGTGTTTTCCATGGGCTATACTCGTGAATCTTTGATTTTAGCTTGTCAATTTCTTGGGAGTAGCCTTCTCTCTTTGTCCAGATTTCCTTAAGCTTGATATAAATTGGATTATAGTCTATTGTCTTTGCTCTTTCTTCAAGCTCTTGAAATTCAAAGTTTGGTTTACCAATCTCAAGAGCTTTTAAACCGCTTTCTCTCTTATAATACTTTGAAAAAACATCTATACAATAATTAACCTTACTTAATTCCTCATCCACTTTAACTATAGACTCCGGTACTTGAACATGGTCTAGACCTATTTCTTTTATGTCTTCTTCCTTAAGGCTTGTAAAATGAACGTATTTAAATTTCTGAAGTTCATGGAGAAGTCTTTCCCTATCCGAGTCAAAGGCAAACAAGCTGAAGTTACTCATTTTAACTATTGCCATTTGCGTTCACA
>CAZHLF010000207.1:0-4034 GCA_964532845.1 uncultured Tissierella sp. | reverse complement strand
TTTAAAAGAGTAAGCCTACAGAAATCAGTAGGCTCAAAATTAGTACAGTGGAAATCTTTCGCAAAGAGCATAAACCCTATCTCTAATTGGGTCTCTGTCATTCGTTTCATCTAAAGCCAATGCTATAATTTCAGCGATTTCCTTCATTTCAGCTTCCTTCATACCTCTAGTTGTCATAGCAGGTGTTCCCATTCGAATACCACTTGTAATAAATGGGCTTTCAGTTTCATTAGGAATTGTATTTTTATTTACTGCAATTCCTATTTCATTTAAAAGAGCTTCTGCCTTCTTACCAGTTAATCCCTTTACCTTTACATCCATTAGGAGTAAATGATTATCTGTTCCGCCAGATACTAGTCTAAATCCTTTTTCCAATAATCCATCTGCAAGAGCTTTAGCATTCTTTAAAACTTGAATTTGATAGTCCTTAAACTCAGGTTCAGAAGCCTCTTTGAAAGCTACAGCCTTGGCTGCTATAATATGCATTAAAGGTCCTCCCTGCATTCCAGGGAAAACTGCTTTATCTATTAGCTTAGCAAATTCAGCTTTACAAAGGATTGCACCACCTCTTGGCCCTCTTAATGTTTTATGGGTAGTAGTGGTAACAAAATCAGCATATGGAACAGGGTTTTGATGAAGGCCAACTGCAACCAATCCAGCAATATGAGCCATATCCACCATTAAATACGCTCCAACTTCATCAGCTATTTCTCTAAACTTCTTAAAATCAATTTCCCTGGCATAAGCACTGGCTCCAGCAACAATTAACTGTGGTTTTTCTCTTAATGCTATTTCTCTCACAGCTTCATAATCTATTTTTTCTGTAAGGGGATCTACACCATAATCTACAAAGTTGTAATATATACCAGAAATATTTACTGGACTTCCATGTGTAAGATGCCCACCTTGGGAAAGGTTCATTCCAAGGACTTTATCCCCACGCTTTAGAACTGCTAAATATACTCCCAAGTTTGCATTTGAACCTGAATGAGGCTGAACATTAGCATGGTCCGCTCCAAATAGATTCTTTAATCTTTCAATAGCAAGGTTTTCAACAATGTCTACTACTTCGCATCCTCCATAATATCTCTTCCCAGGATAACCTTCTGCATACTTATTTGTAAGCTGACTTCCCATTGCTTCCATAACTTGCTCTGAAACAAAATTTTCTGAAGCAATAAGTTCAATATGATGTTGTTGACGCTTAATTTCGTTGTTTATTACCTCCATTACTTCTGAGTCGTACTTTGATAGGTTTGAAAAATCCATTTTACCATACTCCTTTCAAAAATAATTTTATCCTTGCTATTAACAGGAAAAACCAGCTACAGTATATACCAGATTTAAGTAAGATCTGTAGCTGGTATTAATTTGTCAATTTTGCTTTGTATATTTTAGCATTATATCTATAAGTTTATCCAAATCCTCTACATCAATTTTCCCATCTGGATAGTCTTTCATACAGTTTTTCATGTAGCCTTCTAAGACAAGACCTCCAGCACTATTAAGTGCAGATCTGGCTGCTGCAATTTGTATAAGAATATCTCCACAATATTGCTCTGATTCTACCATTTTTTGAATCCCTTTTACTTGTCCTTCAATTTTTCTAAGCCTTTTTATAACTTCACTACGATCTGCCAAATCCCTTCCTCCTATAGAACCTTTGTCATAACTATAGTGGTTTTATCCTTCTTCGCAACCCTGTTATCTAAAAGTCTCATAAATATAAATGAAACTACGAGTCCAACAGCTCCTGTTGCAAAACTTAACAACTCAAAATTTGGGTTGTTAATACTCTTGAAATAACTATCTCCAATAACTATACCAGCTATAAAAAATACAAAAGGAATTGCATAAATTAAAAACATATATTTTATAATGCTCTTGGTTTCACCCTTTAGTTCTACTAGATCTCCGACTTTAGCATCTATATTGTTTTTTAAGGTAATAAAATGTGGTTTAGTTTCACAACCACCTGCACATCCATTACAAGAACCACAACCTGATCCTCTTGTTACCTGAAGTTCAACCTTGTCATCAATAACTCGTCTTACAAAACCTATTTGTTCCAAAATTACACCTCCTACAACAAAATAAAACATTTTTATTACTTTTATATCATACCCATTACAAGATTATTGAAATCAATAAAGAAAGATTTCTTCTTTTCAGACACTATAATAGGATGAGATTTCTCTCATCCTATTATAGCATATTATATTAAAACAATCTAACTATATCTCACTTCTACAATTCAACTTTAATATGAACTTCATTAAGTTGTTTATCAGAAGCTGTACTAGGTGCATCTGTCATAAGGTCAGTTGCTGACTGAGTCTTTGGAAATGCTATAACGTCTCTGATATTTGAGCTGTTTGTAAACAGCATCATAAGTCTATCTAACCCATAGGCAATTCCACCATGTGGAGGTGTTCCATATTGAAATGCATCCATTAGGAAGCCAAATTTCTCTCTTGCTTCTTCATCTGTAAATCCTAGGGCTTTGAACATTCTCTTTTGTAGATTTGAATTGTTGATTCTTATACTTCCTCCACCCATTTCATCTCCATTTATAACGATGTCATATGCCTTTGCTCTAACTTTTTCAGGACTAGTTTCCAATAGTTCTAAATCCTCATCCATTGGATGGGTAAATGGATGGTGCTTTGCAACATATCTGTTTTCTTCTTCATCATATTCCAATAGTGGGAATTCAGTAATCCAAACTAAGTTTACATCATCATTCTTTAATAAATCAAGTCTTCTGGCAGCCTCATTTCTAAGATTTCCAAGGCTATCATAAACAACGGAATTTTTATCAGCAACTATTAAAACTAAGTCTCCTTTATTAGCTTCTAATCTTTGAAGAATTTTAGCAAACTCCTCTTCACTAAAGAACTTAGCTATAGGAGAAGTGATACCTTCCTCTGTTATTTTAATCCAGGCAAGACCTTTAGCTCCATAGGTTTTAGCATATTCTTCTAAGGATGTGATATCTTTTCTAGTAAATCTATCTCCATATCCATTGATATTAATAGCCTTAACACTACCAGCATTCTCCAATGCACCTGTAAATACTTTAAATCCACAGTCCTTAACTAAATCTGAAATATCCTTTAACTCGAAGCCAAATCTTAAATCAGGTTTATCAACCCCAAATCTATCCATAGCTTCACTATAGGTCATTCGCTTTATAGGAAGCTCTATTTCTATTCCTTTAATTTCTTTAAATAGTTTAAACAACAATTTTTCGTTTATACTCAATACATCTTCAACATCAACAAAAGACATTTCAACATCTATCTGAGTAAATTCAGGTTGTCTGTTTGCTCTTAAATCTTCATCTCTAAAGCATTTAACTATCTGATAATATCTGTCCATGCCAGAAACCATTAGAAGCTGCTTCATTAACTGAGGAGATTGAGGAAGAGCATAGAATTGTCCAGGATTAACTCTACTAGGCACTAAATAGTCTCTTGCACCTTCTGGAGTAGGTTTATTTAATACTGGCGTTTCCACCTCAACAAAGTTATTTTCATAAAAGAAATCTCTAACTACCTTCGCAGTTTTAGCTCTCAATTTTAAATTTTCTTGCATATAAGGCTTTCTTAAATCTAAATACCTATATTTAAGTCTCATAGGTTCACTTACATTATCATCATCCTTAATATATATTGGAGGTGTTAATGCTTCATCTAGTATTTTCAACTCACTAGCTAATACTTCAATTTCACCTGTTGGGATATCCTTGTTTATAGATGATCTCATCCTAACTGTTCCTTTAACAGCTAAAACATATTCGCTTCGTATACCTTCAGCTTTTTTAAATACTTCATCAGAAATAGTATCATCAAAAACAATTTGTGTAATTCCTGTTGTATCCCTTAAATCAACAAATATAATTGAACCTAGATTTCTTTCTTTTTGAACCCAACCCATTAAAACAACTTCTTCATTAATGTTCTCTGGTCTTAGATGACCACACATATTAGTCCTTCTTAAATTTCCCATCTTTTCTCCCATAATAACCCTCC
>CAZHLF010000206.1:3591-4043 GCA_964532845.1 uncultured Tissierella sp. | reverse complement strand
TTCATCACTTTTTAAACCATTATTTTGAAGATCTTTAAAATAATCCTCAAGAGATACTTCTCTATTACCCCTTAAACTTCCAATATTAAGACTTGCATTTAGTGCTATTAATGGAGGTATTGAGTCAGCTGCAGGTGCTGCATTTGCAATATTTCCTCCCATAGTCCCTTTGTTTCTTATTTGAGGGGAGCCCACCATATTACATGCCTTTATCAGTCCATAAAGGTTATCTTCTAATAATCCATTTTCAATTATATCTGTATAGGTTGCTGCTGAACCTATTTCTATTTCATTATTCTTTTCTTCTATCTTTTTTAGTTCGTCTATCTTAGAGATGTCTATCATAACTTTTGGGTCAAATTTACCGTTTCTTATAGCTACTACTAAATCTGTTCCACCGGATATTATTTTTGCATCATCCTTATATTCATTTAATAGTTCCAATACATTTT
>CAZHLF010000206.1:0-3581 GCA_964532845.1 uncultured Tissierella sp. | reverse complement strand
GACTTTTAAGGCCGCCTCCATTTAGAAGGCGGCCTTTTTTTAGATAAATATCTCTTTTAAGACAAATAAAACTGCTAATATATACATTATCACTGAAACATCTTTTGATTTTCCTGTAAGTGTTTTTAATACTACATATGAAACCATACCAAATACGATACCTTCAGCTATACTATATGCAAATGGCATCATTACTATAGTTAAGAATGCAGGTATTGCTTCTGTAAAATCATCAAGGTCTATTTCCTTGATTGGGCTCATCATAAATAACCCTACTAATATAAGAGCTGGAGCTGTAGCTGCACCTGGTATCATTCCAAACAAAGGTGCCAATACCAATGCCAACAAGAATAATACTCCAGTAGTAAGTGCAGTTAAACCTGTTCTACCACCTTCAGATACTCCTGAAGCTGATTCTACATAGGTTGTTACAGTTGATGTTCCAAGACAAGCTCCTATTGTTGTTCCGATTGCATCTGCAAGTAGTGCTTCTTTTACTTTAGGAAGCTTACCGTCCTTGTCAAGCATTCCCGATTTAGATGAAACTCCTATCAATGTACCAATGGTATCGAAAATATCAACAAATAAGAATGAGAACATTACTATCAGCATGTCAAATGAAAATACATTAGCAAATTCAAATTGGAATGCAACTTTACTTAATGATGGTGGAGCAGAAAAAATTCCTAGGAAATCTCCATTAGGCATGTAGCTTACACCCATTGGAATACCTATGATTGTTGTAGCAATTATTCCAAAGAACAACGCTCCCTTAACTTTTAGAGCAAGTAGTAATCCCATAATAACTAATCCTATTAATGCTAATTGAGGTGCTCTTTGTGTAAAGTCGCCTAATCCTACTATAGTTCCTCCTCCACCAACAACAATCCCTGAATTGGTGAATCCAATTAGTGCAATAAACAATCCAATACCAACCGACACTGCCTTCTTTAAATTCATTGGAATCGAATTAAATATAGCCTCTCTTACGCTAAAGAATGATAACACGATAAAAATTATACCTTCAATTAATACTGCTGTTAGAGCAAATTGCCAAGTGTGTCCCATACCAAAAACTACTGAATAAGTAAAAAATGCATTCAATCCCATACCAGGCGCTAAAGCAAATGGATAATTTGCCATTATTGCCATTGCAAAACATGCTATGGCTGAGGATAGTGCTGTTGCTGTAAATACTCCACCTTGATCCATGCCAGTCTCAGCCAACATCCCAGGGTTAACAGCCAAGATATAAGCCATAGTCATAAATGTGGTAAATCCAGCTAGAACTTCTGTCTTTACGTTAGTCTTGTGTTCATTAAGCTTAAAGCGTTTTTCTAAGAATCCTACATTTGAAAAATCCTTACTTGACATAAAATACCTCCTTAAAATTTATGAGTTCTATTGAAACAATATTCGAAAGTATAATTTAAACTTATTTAGTTAGGTCTAAAAAATACTTTCTCATATCAATTTCCCTATTTTACTGCTTTAAACAATAGGTTGAAGAATTTTAAAGTTATTTACGTCTATTAAACCCTTATCAGTAATTTTCCAAGTTGGTGATGTTGATAATGCAAGGAAAGAAAGATGCATTAGTGGCGCATGGATTGAACAGCCTAGTTCTCTTATGATAACGTTCTCTACTTCAGCAATTCTTCCACTTACTTCATGTCCGTCCAACTCATCAGTTATAAGCCCACCTACTGGAAGTCTCATGTCACTGATTACTCTTCCTCTTTTTGCTACTGCAATACCTCCACCCATTTCTATTACATGGTTTACTGCTATGGCCATATCCTTGTAGTTGGTTCCCATAACGATTATATTATGTGTATCATGGGCTACACTCTCTGCAAAGGCACCATCTTTAAGACCAAAGCCTTTTAAAAATGCCTTTCCAATCTTGCCACCTCTTCCGTACCTTTCTATACAAGCTACAAGAAGCATATCCTTACTTAGATCAGGTTGTGCAACTCCTTGCTGAACTCGAACTGTATCCTCATACTTGTCAGTTAAATTCTGATCCGGTATTACTACTATTGCCCTTCCTTTTACATTAGTACCTTCTGCTTGGATTTCTAAATCCTTCTCCAGTATAGGTTTAATCCTCACCGAGTGCTTTACTTCCTCTGGATAAGTGTATTTAGGCAAGTCAATTAGTAGCTCTCCTTTTGAAGCAACAATCTTTCCCTTTAGTAATACTGCATCTACTTTCATCATCTCTAAGTCACTAATAATAGCTATATCTGCTTGTTTGCTAGGGGATAATACTCCAACGTGCTCCAATCCAAAATAGGTTGCAGGGTTAATGGTAACCATTTGAATTGCTTCAACTGGATTAACTCCCTCTTTGATAGTTCTTTTTACTATTTCATTCATATGGCCTAATGTTTCCAAGTCTGCCGCTACCATATCATCTGTAGCAAGTATCATACGTCTTGAATCCATCCCCTCTTCTGTCAAAGCTCTGATACATTCTGCCATGTTTTTTTGTGTAGAGCCTTCCCTCATGAATACATATACACCTTGTCTCAGCTTTTCCATACATTCAGCTTTAGTTGTAGTTTCGTGGCAAGAGCATCTTCCACCAGTCGATATTATATGGGCTGCTAATTCCTTGCCAAATAACTCTGGTGCATTTCCATCTACTACCATGTTTTTGCTTCGTGCATATACTGTAGACGCCACTAGATCATCTATTACTTCAGGTGTGTTTCTATATACATGTTTAGCGTTGCTAAAGCCCTGAAGCTCTCCGATTCCTATGATGTTTTTATATGAAAGCAAATCCTCCATATCCTTAGAAGTAATATCATATCCTGCTGTTTCCAAATCAGGTGAATCTGGAGTCATAGCCGGAACTACAAGATATACATTATTAGGTACATTATCAATTTCATCTGCCATGGCCTTCATTCCAATAGGCCCCAAAGCATTTCCTATCTCATGTGGGTCTGCTACTAGTGTAGTGGTGCCCGAAGGAATACTAAGCCTTGAAAACTCTGTAATGGTAAGCATACTGCTTTCAAAGTGCATATGTGAATCTATAAACCCTGGAGAAAGATATTTTCCTTCTACATCTATGGCAACTGTCTTTGGTCCAATAAGATCTTTACAATCACCAACAAGAAGTATATATTTCCCTTTAATGGCTATGTCAGCCTTATAAATTTCCCGTGTGATAACGTTGATGACATTTCCATTAAGTAAAACTGTATCGGCATAGTCCTTATCCCCCATAAGGATGTCTATAAGGTGTCTATACTCAATTGCTTTTTTTAAGTTCTTTGCATCACTCAAACTTTAACCTCCTCTCTGCTTAAAGATTTGGTATATCTATGTGGTCTACAATGCCTACAATGGAGGCATCTATTGGAGAATCCAGTTTTCTTGCAGCAATTCTACCTGCTGTACCTGTAGTAAAGATTACTATTTCTCCAATTCCGGCTCCTACGGTATCTACTGCAATCAAGGGTTCACCAAGGGGCTTTAGGTCAAATGTGAGAGGCTGTGTAATCATTAGCTTTGTGCCTGTAAGCTTTTCATCGAAATCATTCCAGTCACGGACAACTACGCCG
>CAZHLF010000205.1:0-4212 GCA_964532845.1 uncultured Tissierella sp. | reverse complement strand
GTCCTCATGGTAGACCTACAGTTATTGAGATTAGTAAAAAAGAAATAGAAAAGCAATTTTTAAGGATTGTGTAGGTGGATTATGAAAGAAAAACTTTTTATATTAGTAGGTCCTACAGCCGTTGGTAAAACGGCAGTTTCAGTAGAGTTGGCAAGAAAACTCAATGGTGAAATAATCTCAGCAGATTCCATGCAAATATATAAATATATGGATATTGGTACTGCAAAAATTACAAAAGATGAGATGAAGTCTGTTCCACATTATATGATAGATATAATATCACCAGATGAAGCATTCTCGGTTTCTAACTATAAAGATATGACTAGTGAATATATTACTGATATTAGTAATAGAAATAAGTTACCTATAGTTGTGGGCGGCACAGGACTATATATCAACTCATTAACTTACAATCTAAACTTTGCATCAGTTGCTCCTGATGAAGAAATTAGAATGGAATTGGAAGAGTTAGGAGATAGTTATGGTAATGAATATCTTCATAATATGTTACTAAAGGTTGATATGGAAAGTGGTAACAGAATAAGCATAAAGGATAGGAAAAGAATTATCAGAGCCTTGGAGATCTATAGGATAACTGGTAAAACAATGACTGAATACAATAAGGACTTTAGAAATTATAATGATGACTATGAGTTATCAATGGTCTGCTTAACAATGGATAGAGAGAAACTCTATGAAAGAGTCAATAAAAGAGTTGACATAATGATAGAACAAGGTCTTATAGAGGAAGTAGAATCCATCCTTAAAATGGGGTACGATAAAAATCTTGTATCTCTTCAAGGTATAGGGTATAAAGAAGTAATACAGTACCTGGATAATGTAATATCTATAGATGAAGCTATTGATAAAATAAAGCAGGGAAGCAGGAATTATGCAAAAAGACAATTGACATGGTTCAGAAGAGATAATAGAATAAAATGGATAGATGTTGATGATTTCAAAAGTGTTAATGAATTAAGTAATGTGATTAAGGACTATGCTTTAAATAGTCTTAAGATTCAGGAGGGATAAAATGAAACAGGGGATTAATTTACAGGATTTATTCTTAAATAAGGCTAGAAGAGAAAATATTGGTATCACAGTATTTTTGGTTAATGGTTACCAGATTAAAGGCCATGTAAAGGGTTTTGATAGTTATACTCTAGTTTTAGACAGTGAAGACAAACAACAACTAATTTACAAACATGCAATATCTACAATAATACCAAATAAACAAATTAATTTAGAAGATTAAAGTCTCTGTCAACAGAGACTTTTTCATGACCTATCCCGATTTGAGGATTATGCAAATCGATGGAAGGTCAGATACAGACTAGCCAAATCTGTAAGAGAGAAGAGAGTAAACAGATTTGTGCTAAAGACAGTTCATGACCTAAACCGATTTATATACTTTGTAAATCATTTGTAGGTAAGGCATTCGCAAGTAATGCCAAATCTATGTGACTGAAAGGAACTGTAGATTTGATGCATTATACTGCGGAGGAGCGAGCAAATAGATTTGTGCTTAAGACAGTTCATGAGCTAGAAGGAAATCTTCAATCCAAAGGAAAAGGTGAATATGAATAATAATACAGTAAAAACATTATGTAAAGATTTTAATTTAAACGAAAAAGTTATTAACTATGTAAATTCCAAAGAAGAATCAATTCAGGATAAATTTGATGCTATTGACGAGATAAAAGAATACAATCAGTTTAAGGTTATTAAAGCAATGCAGGAAAACAGACTTAGTTCTACAGACTTTTATTGGACAACTGGTTATGGATATGGAGACATAGGGAGAGATAAGGTTGAAAGCATATATGCATCTGTATTTAATACTGAAGATGCTCTGGTAAGGCCTACAATCGCTTCTGGAACACACGCTATAACACTGACACTCTCCGGCATGCTAAGACCAAACGACGAGCTTGTAGCCATTACTGGCGCCCCATATGATACTCTTCAAAAGGTTATTGGAGTTAAGGGTAGTGCATCTGGGACTTTGATTGATTATGGTGTTATTTATAAAGAAGTTCCTTTGAAAAATAATAGGATAAACATAGAAGAAGTTAAGAAGCAAATAAATGAGAAAACAAAGGTTATAATGATACAAAGGTCGACTGGTTATAGCGATAGACGTGCACTTACAATAGATGAGATAGAAGAGGCAATAAAGGCTATTAGAGAATTCAACAATACAGCCATAATTATGGTAGATAATTGCTATGGAGAGTTTCTTGAATTGAGAGAGCCTACAGATGTAGGTGCAGACATCGTAGCTGGGTCTCTTATTAAAAATCCTGGTGGCGGACTAGCACTTTCAGGTGGATATGTAGTAGGGAAGAAGGAGCTAATTGAAATGGTTGCTAATAGACTTACTGCTCCTGGTCTAGGTAAGGATTGTGGACTTACATTTGGTACATCCAGAACTACTATGCAAGGATTGTTCTTAGCGCCACATATTGTAGCAGAGGCTGTTAAGGGAGCTTTATTAGTGGCAAAATCTTATAAGGATTTGGGTTTCAATGTAGTACCAGATGTTGATGATCCTAGAAGTGATATTATTCAAGGTGTTGAACTTTTAATGCCTGAAAGAGTAAGTGAATTCTGTAAAGGTATACAAGCAGCTTCTGCAGTAGATTCATATGTAATTCCAGAAGCATGGGATATGCCAGGGTATGAGGATAAGGTAATTATGGCTGCTGGTGGCTTTATAGAGGGCTCATCAATCGAATTAAGTGCTGATGGTCCAATGAGAGAGCCATATTATGTTTATTATCAGGGTGGATTAACTTATGAGCACTGTAAACTGGGAGTTTTAAAATCTCTTAACAATCTTTATAGCAAAAACTTAATAAATATTGACTAGGGAATAAATAATAGGGAATAGTTAATAGTGAATAGTGAATAACTAATAGTGAATAGTTAGAGGAGACTCTTGTCTCCAAAATTGAATATATGGTAGAGAGATAGTAACTTAGAATTAGGGATTAAAAAAGTTCATTGGATGTCCAATGAACTTTTTGTGCATACAAAAATATTAATTAACTCTTCGATAAAGTCCAATTACTTTACCTAGGATACTTACATCCTTAGAATAAATAGGCTCCATAAATTGGTTTTCTGGTTGTAGTCTTATTGTATCTTTTTCTTTGTAAAATCTTTTTATAGTAGCATCTTCACCTAAGAGGGCTACAACAATTTCTCCATTTCTAGCCTGGTTTTGTTCTCTTACAAGAACTAAATCACCATCCAGTATCCCGGCCTCGATCATACTTTCTCCGCTAACCTTTAGCATAAATACATCTGAACCCTCGACTAAATCCAGGGGAACAGGGTAGGTATCTTCAATATTTTCTACTGCAAGAATTGGTGTACCAGCTGTTACTTTACCTATTATAGGTACATCAAGTGTTTTCTTGTGAGAAAATAGAAAATCATTATCCTTGTCCAAGATTTCAATAGCTCTAGGTTTAGTTGGATCTTTTCTAATATAGCCTTTTTGTTCTAGTCTTTCCAAATGACCATGTACAGTAGAGGTGGATTTTAAGCCAACACCTTTACATATTTCTCTTACAGCTGGTGGATAGCCCTTTTTCTGAAGCTCGCTTTTTATAAATAGCAATATTTCAATCTGTTTCTGAGATAAATCTTCATACATAATTATCACCTCTCAAATAATATGGTTAAACGACATGGGAATATCATTATCTAGTTTATTTTCTTGTATGGATATAGCTAAACTATGTCTAATTAGCCTTATTATAGCATAGTATATTATAAAAATCAAACAAAGGTTCGAATTTTTATAAAAACCTATTGACAGAGAACGAATGTTTGAGTAGAATAAAAGTAGAACATCTGTTTAGAACTAATGTTTATAATAATATTGAGAGGTGCTATATGAAAAATAAAAAGTATGTTATAGTAGACAGCAGAAGATTTTTCGCTTTTATGACTTTTGTTTTTATTTTAATTGCATTAACCATATCAATGATATTTACCCTTCAAACAGCTCATGGGAATATAGAGAGTCAAAGCTATAAAGAATATCATGTACTTAAGGGAGATAATCTATGGAACATTTCTCTTGAATATATGCCGAAGGATTATGATGTTAGAAAAATGATATTTGATATAAAGAAGTTAAATGGAATGGACGATAGTTATGTGGCTGCAGGAGAAATAATTAAGATACCTCTTTATAGC
>CAZHLF010000204.1:0-4363 GCA_964532845.1 uncultured Tissierella sp. | reverse complement strand
TGTCTTTCCCTTTAAATCTAGGGTAACTTCCCCTATTTTTTCACCCATTATTGCTTCCTTATTCTCTAAATTCTCATTTCTTGAATAAGAAATCCAACTGGAAGATTCATATGAGTACCCATCCAAATATAATACTAGGATATAGCTCATTTGACTATTTGGATCTGTTTCACCTGTAATTTTAAATTCACCAGCAATATATTTATCTCCTGGATTTCTAGATAAGTTTGTTAAATATACAGATGATATTACTAATACAAACATTGCAGCAAGAGCTATTACTCTATTTACATTAAATTTACTTTTTCTTTTTTCTCCCGTACTAACTGACATTAATATTTTCTCCATTAATTCATCACTAGCCTTAATTTTATCCATTGCTTTATTATAATTATCTTTATTCATAATCAAAATCCTCCTTCAATTTTGATTTCAACTGTGTTCTTGCTCTTTGAAGCTGTGATGATATTGTTGATTCCTTAATCTCTAATATATTTGAAATCTCCTTTATGCTATAACCCTCATGATAATACAGTAGAATTACACTACGATATTTTGAAGGGAGCTCCATCACTGCATCCATAACAAATTTCTCTTCATCTGAAAAGCTTAAAGCTGTCTCATATATTGGTTCTGTTTTTCTAAACCATGCTGATTTGAGTCTGTTTTTACATAAATTTATAGTTACTCTAATTAACCATGCCTTTTCGTGTTCATTATTATCAAAGGATGGATAGTCATGAACAAGCTTAAGAAAAACCTCTTGAACCATATCTTCAGCATCACTAATATTTTTCATATAGGTAAATGCAACTCTAAGAAGCAAATCAGAATATTTTTCAACTATCTCCGCAATTTTTTTATGTTCAGGATTTAATGAGCTCATATTTTTCCTCCTCACCTATAATACAATTTAAGTGATTAAAATAATGCATTGTAGATAGAAAAATAAGACCTATTTTAGGTCTTATTTTTCACTATACTTTTCCCATAAGAGTCATATCTCGTTGAGTTTTACTAGTTTTCATTTTCCAACAGTTTCAGAAATACTGTATTAATGCCAAGTGGATACTTTTCCTGAACTGGTCCATCATATCCAACCCTTACTCTATCTCCAACTTTAAATTCAACTTCTTCATTTTTAGAAAGATTAACTTCAACCAATTCACCAGAACTTCTAATGTCTTCACCTTCATCAGCTGATACAATAGCTGATTCACCAATGATTTCAGTAATTGTTCCCTTGAACTCTGCTTCTGCTTTATTATTACTGCATGCTATCAGGAACATTATAAATAAAAGAATCGATAATATAGATATTATACTTTTCATTTTAAGCTCCTTTAATAGATATTTTTAATCTAATTGTATGTCTACTCAAACTTTAATGTCTTCTTCCATCCATCAAATCCTATACTCGTATTACTAAAAATCGATGCAGCATTGTTTTTGAAATCTGAAGGATTATCCATTACCTGGCTAAAATGGGTTAATAAAAGCTCTCTAACATTCCCTTTTAATGCCAAATTTGCAGCTTCATTAAATGTCATGTGTTTGTTTTCAACAGCCTTTATTAGGTCCTCGTCCTTACCATAAGTCCCTTCACAAATAAGTAGATCACTATCGTCTATGAAGCTTATTATGTCATCAATTGGACGACTATCTGTTATAAAGCTTAGTTTTATTCCTTTTCTATCTTCTCCTAAAACCATATCAGGTGTATATATTCTATTCTCATGTTTCAATGTTTCTCCATGTTGAAGAGCCTTCCATATTTCCCTTGGTACTTCATTTTCAATAGCCTTTTCTAATATAAACTTCCGCTTTCTATTTAAGTAAAAGCTATATCCAAGGCAATGAGCTGAATGTTCTAAATCAATAGTTGATAAAATAATCTCAGCATTCTTTTCATTTTTTAACTCTATAAGCTTTAATCCTTCTTCAGTTTTAACTACTTCCATCTTTTCATGTGGCGTTTCTATTACAATAATATCAAAGGGTACATATGTTATTGGAAGTATAGAAGCTTCTATCACGGTTTTTAGAAATTTCGGACCTATAATAGTTAGTGGTTCTGTCCTACTGCTATTACCAATAGTAGCTAATAAGCCTGGTAGTCCGTAGATGTGATCACCATGAAGATGTGTAATACAGATAATATCTACAGTCTTAAAGCCAGTGTTGAATTTCCTCATAGCTACCTGTGTACCTTCTCCGCAATCAATCAGGATCTTTCTACCTGAGTATTCAATCATTAATGAAGAAAGAAATCTCTCAGGAATAGGCATGCTACCACCACTTCCCAACAAGGTCAAATCTATCATAGTATATTCCATCCTTATTTATAGTTTTTACCTACAATACTTATTCTTCCATAATTGCATAATATAATTAGTACGTTCTATTGTCAATTTTAAAAAAGATTGACCTATGTATATACAAAATATATACTATAAGTAAGGAGTGATTATTATGTTTACTACAATACAAAAATGGGGTAATAGCAATGCTATTAGACTTCCAAAGGCTTTGTTAGAAAAAGTTGAACTTAAAGAAAATGATGAAGTTGAATTAAAGATTCTAGATGGTTCTATTATAATCAGCCCTTCCAAAAGACATATATCACTAGCTGAAAGAATTGCAGATTATGAAGAGGAATATAAATGTTCAGAATGGGATGTTGGACATCCAACTGGAAAGGAGCTACTGTAATGGGATATTCACTAGAACAAGGAGATATCATTTTTCTAGAATTTGACCCACAAGCAGGTCATGAACAAAAAGGTAAGAGGCTTGCTTTAGTAGTAAGTAACCAAACTTTCAACAGATTCACTAAATTAGCTATGGTTTGCCCTATTACCAACACAAATAAAAAATATCCCCTACATGTTGAGCTAGATGATAGAACTATTACGACTGGTGTTATTATGTGTGAACAAGTTAAGTCTTTAGATATTTATGCAAGGAACTTCTCCTTTTTTGAAAAACTCCCAGATGACCTTATGGAAGAAGTAACAGATATTTTATTCGGTTTTATTGAAGTTGAATAATAATTAGGTGGCGATGATTAATGAGAAGAATTAATTTAGCAAATTTACCTACACCAATAATCAAGTTGGAGAAACTAAGCTCAAAGTATAATAAGAATATTTATCTTAAAAGAGATGATTTTACAGGTACGGAAGTTTCTGGAAATAAAATAAGAAAGTTGGAGTATGCCCTTGCTGATGCATTAGATAAGGGGTGTGATACAATAATTACAATTGGAGCTATACAATCTAATCACTGTAGAGCTACTGCTGCAGCATGTGCAAAACTAGGTTTAGAATGTCATTTACTTCTAAGAGGTAATATTAAGGATGTAGAAGGAAATGTATTTTTAGATTATATTTTAGGGGCAAATATCCATTATGTAGAAAGGGATTTAATAGATATGGAGTTGGAAAAACCGATAAATTCACTAAGAAATGTTGGTAAAAATCCTTATATTATACCTATTGGTGCATCAAATTCCGTTGGATCTTATGGTTATATAAACGCATACGAAGAAATATTAACTCAAGAAGAGCAACTAGGCTTGGAATTTGATTTAGTATCAGTTCCAGTTGGTTCTGGTGGGACCTATGCTGGACTTTGGTACGGAAATTATATTAATAATGAAAATAAAAGAATATTAGGATTTTCAGTAAGTGATCCTAAGGAATACTTTAAAGAGGCTGTTATTGAGATTTTAAATGGATTAGACCAAGAGATTAAATCCTTTGATTCCATTGAAATAAATGATTCATACATTGGTGAGGGTTATTCAATAGCAACAAAAGAGGAATTGGAATTCTATTACCATATTGGAAAAATGGAAGGGGTTGTATTTGACCCTGCCTATACTGGAAAAGCTTTTAGAGGATTGATTAAGGAAATAGAATCAGGCAATGTAAAGGAAGAAAATATCTTGTTTATTCATACTGGCGGATTAATGGGATGGACAAAGGGATATAGGGATATGATCCATGAAATAGCGAGGAGATAATCTTCTTATTTTTGCAACAATTGAAGCATTAAAATTGGCAGATTCACATTAATTTTAACATACCATTTTAAATTAATTAAAAATACTTTTCTAAATTCTATTGACAAATATAGTATTAAAGAATACAATTACTTTCAAGTAAATAATTTAGTACATAACAGTGCTGAATTAAAATGCTATGATGGAGAGAAACTTATCTCAAGATTATTATTAGAGAGTTGGGTACGGTGAAAACCAACAGTAACATGATAAGATATATACACTCCAAAGCAGGTTCGTTTAAAGGAAACGAGTAGATGAACCCGAAAGCCCATCGTTACAAGGGATAAGACTGTT
>CAZHLF010000203.1:2676-4383 GCA_964532845.1 uncultured Tissierella sp. | reverse complement strand
AATAGAACAAATTATTACACCTACTTCTATTGTTTTAATTTTAACCCTCAATTTGCTAATACCTTTGAGCCAGAGAACTGGAAGATAGCTGTAAATAATTTAAACTTTAGAAAAGCTATGTTCCATGCCTTGGATAGAAGAGCAGCTATGCTTACCCAGGAACCATATGATCCTGATAAGAGAATCTTAAATACAGTTACCCCTAAGAGCTTTGTTGACCTTAATGGTGTTGATTATACTCAGATAGGGTCCCTAAAGGATATTACTAGTAGAGATAGCTATAATAAAGAGTTGGCTTTAGAATTCAAGGATAAGGCAATGAATGAACTAAAAGAAAAGTTAACTTTCCCAATAAAGGTATTGATGCCTTATAATACAGGTTCAACTGAATGGGCAAACCGAGCACAGGTAATAGAGCAGCAGATGGAAAATCTTTTAGGTAAGGATTTCATTGATATAATTATTGATCCTAGACCTCCTACAGGCTTTTTATCAGAAACAAGACGTAATGGAAACTATGCTTTCCTAGAATGTAACTGGGGACCTGATTATGCAGATCCAGAAACATACACAGATCCTTTTACACCAGATGGCACATACAACTTCCCACATTTAGCTGAAGGTTATGCTGAAGCTAATGGTAAAAACGCCTATGAAAACAAGGTCAATGCTGCCAAAGCTGAGTTATTAGACATAGAGAAGAGACTAACTTTATTTGCTGAAGCAGAAGCCTTCTTTATAAATGAAGCCTTTATTATCCCATATGCAGCAGGTGGTGGAGGCTATGTAGCTTCTCGTCTAAGTCCATTTGAATCACAATACTCCCCATTTGGTGTCTCCTCAGAGAGATATAAAGGCCAGAGAGTATTAAAAGTTCCAATGAACAGCGAAGAATTCACCCAAGGCCTGGAAAAATGGGAGCAGGAAAGAGCAGAAGCATTGAAAAAATGAGAAAAGGGAACCGACCCCTTTTCTCACATCCACTGGGGACAGTCCCCAGTGGCAGAAATCAGCCAACGGGGCCTGGTCCCAATGGCAGCAAGCGGCAAAGGCGAGCTCATGGAGCTTGTCATTCCGAGCGCAGTCGAGGAATCTCGGGTTTTAGACCCCAAAGAATGACCCCTGTAAATATTGTCCATTGTCAATCGTCAATTGTCCATTGAACGAAAAGGAGCCCGCCATGGTCCAGTATGCCTTAAAAAGACTTTTTCAATCCCTATTAACCTTAATAGTTGTAATAACCATAGTCTTTCTATTGATGCGGTTAATGCCTGAGGAAGGTTACTTTGGCAATAATTACGAGAAGCTGGACCAGGCTCAACGAGAGGCTATTCTCCAAAGCATGGGGCTAAGGGACCCCATGCATATACAATTGAAGAACTTTTATAGTAAGCTTCTAAAGGGTGATTTAGGTAAATCAATAATATATAGACCAAAGGTTGATATATCATCTATTCTTAAAACAAAGATACCATACTCCATTAGATTTGGTGTAGCTGCATTATCCATGTCCTTGGCCAATCCCTTTAGGAATCTCAATGGCTTTGAATAAAAATAAGATCTGGGATAAGTTGGGAACCGGCTATATTGTATTTATAAGTGCTGTTCCCGCTGCAGTATATTACTTGTTTCTTCAGATTTATGTAACCAACATTCTAAAGCTTCCAATACTATATAATCCTGATAAGCCTGTAAGCTGGATTTTAC
>CAZHLF010000203.1:0-2666 GCA_964532845.1 uncultured Tissierella sp. | reverse complement strand
GTGGATGAGAAGATATATGGTAGATGAACTAAACAAGGATTATGTAAAGCTGGCAAGGGCCAAAGGATTAAAAAATAGCAAAATTATGATTAATCATGTCCTTAGAAATGCTTTTGTACCAATGATACAATATTTGCCTAGCGCAATTTTATATACCATTGCTGGAAGTATATATATTGAGTCTCTTTACTCCATTCCAGGAATGGGTGGGCTGCTTGTTGATGCAATACAACGGCAAGATAATACGCTGGTTCAATCACTGGTTTTAATATATTCCAGTATAGGAATCTTTGGATTATTCTTAGGAGATATATTAATGGCATTATTAGATCCAAGGATAAAACTTAGGAGAGGAGGAACCAGATAATGAGCGCAAAGATTGATAAACTATCGCAGGGACTTAATAGCTCCTTATTTGAGTTTGCCCAGTTTGATGAAAGTGAAGCTGAAAGAGGAGGCTACTCCAATTATTCATATTGGCGATCCACGGTTCTAGTTTTCTCTAAAAGTAAAATTTCAAAGTTTTGCTTATATCTAGTTATAGTACTTTTATCCTTTACAATTATTCAACCCTGGTTACCAAATCAAAAGTCTCCAACTGAAATCACCATTGATGAAAAAACAGGAATGCAGCTTAGAAATCATGAACCAGATCTTGAATACTTATTTGGAACCAATTCCATAGGTCAGGACCTTTGGGCAAGAATCTGGAGTGGTACAAGAACCTCTTTATTAATTGGAATCCTTGTAGGAGTTTGGGAGGCTATTATTGGTATTATTATAGGTGCATTATGGGGGTATGTACGGTCTTTAGATAGGTTTATTACAGAAATTTACAATGTACTGGACAATATTCCTAATACTATAATTCTAGTTTTATTAACATATATCTTAAGGCCAAGTATACCAACTTTAATATTTGCTATGTGTATGACTGGATGGCTATCTATGGCCAGATTTGTTAGAAATCAAATAATTATTATACGGGACAGAGAATACAATCTGGCATCCAGATGCTTAGGAACTCCTACAAGTAGGATAATAAGCAGAAACCTATTACCTTATTTGGTATCTGTAATAATGCTAAGAATGGCACTTGCCATACCTGGAGCAATTGGCTCAGAAGTTTTCTTAACATATATTGGACTAGGACTCCCAATCAATATACCTTCTCTTGGAAATCTTATTAATGAAGGTAGAGGAGTTATGATGGTTGCTTCCTTACGTTATCAACTAATATTCCCGGCAATTGTACTATCTTTAATAACTATATCCTTCTATGTAATAGGAAATGCTTTTGCAGATGCTGCTGATCCAAGAAATCATGTGTAGGGGGAAGATATTATGGAGAGTATACTCCAAATAAAAGATTTGGTAATAAAGTTTAGGCTTAGAGAAAGAGTGCTTACTGCAATTAGGGGAGCAACACTTAATGTATATAAGGGCGAAAGTCTTGCTATTGTTGGAGAATCAGGCTCAGGAAAGAGTGTGTTGACTAAAAGTTTTATGGGTCTATTAGATGCCAATGGTTGGATAGATTCAGGTGATATTGTTTATGAAGGTGATAATATTGCAAATTACAAATCCGAGAAGGAATGGCTTAATATCCGTGGCAAAGAAATAGCCATGGTGTTTCAGGAGCCGATGACATCATTAAATCCATTAAAGACAATAGGAAAGCAGGTAAAGGAGGCAGTTGAGCTTCATCAAGGACTTAGGGGAGAGTATGCCAAAAAAGCTGTGTTGGAAATCTTAAATGACGTAGGAATACCTAATCCTGAAGGGAGATATAATCAGTACCCCCATGAGTTTTCTGGAGGTATGAGGCAAAGAGTAGTTATCGCCATTGCAGTAGCTTGTAGACCTAAGATCCTAATTTGCGATGAACCTACAACAGCCTTGGACGTAACAATTCAAGCACAGATTCTTAATCTCTTAAAGACATTAAAGGATAAATATAGTTTAACAACGATCTACATTACCCATGATTTAGGAGTGGTGGCAAATGTAGCAGACCGTATAGCAGTTATGTATGCAGGGGATATCGTTGAGATTGGAAAGGCTGAGGAAATATTCTACAATGGACAGCACCCATATACCTGGGCACTTCTTTCCTCACTACCACAGCTGGGTACAAAGGGAGAGCCACTATATTCAATTAAGGGAACTCCCCCAAATTTATTCAATGAAATAAAGGGAGATGCATTTGCTCCTAGAAATCCCCTTGCCTTAAAGATAGATTTTCAAATAAGACCAGATTATTATCAGGTAAGCCCTACCCATTTTGCGAGAACTTGGTTATTGGATAAAAGGGCTCCACATGTTGAACCTCCAGCATCCATAAGTATGCTAAGGAATGAATGGAGGAAGAACTATGACTAGAGAAATATTATTAGAAGTTAAAAACCTGGTAGTGGAATTTGGGAAAGGTAAGCATAAATTTAGAGCAGTGGACAATGTAAGCTTTCAGATATATAAGGGGGAAATCTTTGGATTAGTTGGAGAATCAGGCTCGGGTAAAACTACTATTGGAAGGGCAATCATTAGAATTAATGAAATAGCTGGTGGAGAGATTTTATACAAAGGCAGGAAAATATCTGGCAATATAGATCCTAAATTAGATAAAGAAGTAATAAAAAACATTCAAATGATATTTCAGGACCCTA
>CAZHLF010000202.1:0-4396 GCA_964532845.1 uncultured Tissierella sp. | reverse complement strand
TAACCATATAAATGTAGAACCAGCTAGAGAAACAATAAGAAATATATTTATGAAAAAGATAGTCCATGCAAAAGGAATGGAAAATGTAGAAGATTCTATTTCTGGAATATTGATGCCAACACCAGCTGCCGTATTAAAAGCAGCACAAGTTCTTTCTATGGGTTCAAGAGATGAAGACGGTATAGGAGATTTAGCTGTTATAGATATTGGTGGAGCTACTACTGATATTCACTCAATAGCAGAAGGGTCACCTACAAAACCATCTGTAGTCCTAAGAGGTTTGGAAGAGCCTCATGCCAAGAGAACAGTAGAAGGAGACCTAGGTATGAGATATTCAGCCATGTCAGTCTTTGAAGCAGCAGGAACAAAAACCATGAAGAAGTATTTAAAAAATCTTGACTTTGACATAGAAAATGAATTCAAGAACAGATATGAGCACACAGATTTTGTTGCCAATAGTGAAAGAGAAATTGATTTTGATGAAGCAATGGCAAAAGTATGTGCAGATATTTCAATGAAAAGACATGCTGGTAAAGTTGAACCAATATATTCTCCTATGGGTATGATGTACTCACAGGAAGGTAAGGACTTAATGGAGATACCATATGTAGTTGGGACAGGCGGTATAATTGTAAATAGCGAAAATCCTAAGGTTATCTTAGAAGCAAGTGAATTTACTATGGATGATCCTTCATCCTTAAAACCAAGACGTCCAAAATATTTACTTGATAAAAAATATATTCTATCAGCAATGGGATTATTGACCACTGTTGATGCTAATATGGCTTGTAGAATGTTGAAAAAATATATAGTAGAAATTTAGGAGGAAGATCATGAATTTAAAGAATAAAAGACTTTCTGATGAAGAGTTTTTTGGCTTAAGAGCAGACGTACTATCACATTGGCCAACTGGTAAAGATGTTGATTTACAAGAAGCCGTTGACTACTTGAAGAAAGTTCCAGATGAGAAAAACTTTGCGAAAAAGTTAAAGAAAGCAAAAGAAGAAGGAATTACACTTGCTCAACCAAGAGCTGGGGTTGCGCTATTAGATAGACATATTGAACTATTAAACTTCTTATCAAAAGAAGGCGGTGCTGACTTACTTCCATCAACAATTGACTCATACACAAGACAAAACAGATACAATGAATGCCAAGTTGGTATTGATGAATCCATAAAAGAAGGAAGATCATTACTAAACGGATTCCCAGCTGTTAACCATGGTGTAAAGGGATGTAGACAAGTACTTGAAAGCGTAGATAAACCTCTACAAGCTAGACATGGTACACCTGATTCAAGACTTTTAGCTGAAATTATTCATGCTGGTGGATATACATCAAATGAAGGTGGTGGAATTTCATATAACATTCCATACGCAAAGAGTGTTCCAATAGATAAATGTCTTTATGACTGGCAATATTGCGATAGATTAGTTGGATTCTATGAAGAACAAGGAATCGAATTAAACAGAGAACCATTTGGACCATTAACAGGAACATTGGTACCACCATCAACTTCCAATACAGTTGCAATAATAGAAGCATTATTAGCTGCTGAACAAGGAGTTAAGAGTATCACTGTAGGTTATGGACAATGTGGAAATATAGTTCAAGACGTTGCTGCAATAAGAGCGCTTGAAGAGCAAACTGAAGAATACTTACACAAATTTGGATATAACAATTGTACAGTAACTACTGTATTCCATCAATGGATGGGTGGTTTCCCAGAAAATGAAGCTAGAGCATTCGGTGTAATTTCATTCGGAGCAGCAACAGCAGCATTAGCAGGAGCTACAAAAGTAATCGTTAAGACTCCTCACGAAGCTATTGGTATTCCAACTAAGGAAGCTAATGCAGCAGGAATCAGAGCTACAAAGATGACTCTTAACATGCTTGAAGGACAAAGAATGCCAATGAGTCCAGCATTACAAGCAGAAATTGATATTATTAAAGCTGAAACTAATTGCATGATAAACAAGATATTTGAACTAGGTAATGGAGATTTAGCTATAGGAACAGTTAAGGGTATTGAAATGGGAGTTATTGACATTCCATTTGGTCCATCAAAATACAACTATGGTAAGATGATGCCAGCAAGAGATAACAATGGTGCTGTTAGATATCTAAGAGTAGGAAACATTCCATTCACTAAGGAATTAATTGACTTCAATAGAGAAAAGTTAGAAGAAAGAGGCAAGTTCGAAAACAGAGAAGTTGGATTCTCAATGACTGTTGATGATATATTTGCTGTTGGTAAAGGAAAACTAATAGGAAGACCGGAGGTTAAATAATATGAAAATCATAGATTTAGTTTGTTCAGAAGGTAAAACAGGTTTTTATTTTGACGATCAAAAAGCTATTAAAATGGGTGCTAAACATGATGGATTATTCTACATTGGAGAGCCTAAGACAGAAGGTTTTACAGCAATAAGACAAGCTGGAGAAAGTATTTCAGTAATGCTTATTCTTGAAGATGGTGAAGTAGCTCATGGAGATTGTGCAGCAGTACAATACTCAGGAGCTGGTGGACGTGACCCATTATTCTTAGCTAAGGACTTCATACCTGTAATAGAAAATGAAATTAAACCTCTATTAGTTGGAAGAGAAATTGAAAGCTTTAAATCAATAGCTGAAGAATTTGATCATTTAGTAGTAAATGGTAAGAGATTACACACAGCTATTAGATATGGTATAACTCAAGCTTTACTTGATGCTGTTGCTAAAGCAAAAAAAGTTACTATGGCTGAAGTAGTTAAAGCAGAATATAATCCAGCAATTGAGTTAAAGAGAATTCCTATATTCACTCAATCAGGTGATGACAGATATCTTAACGCTGACAAAATGATCGTTAAGGGTGCTGACGTATTACCACACGGATTATTCAACAACGTTGAAGAAAAATTAGGTCTTAAAGGTGAGTTATTAAAAGAATATGTTGAATGGTTAAGAGATAGAGTTAAGCAATACAAAACTACAGAAGAATACAACCCAATATTCCATATAGATGTATATGGAACTATAGGAGAAGCTTTCAATAACGATACTAAAGCAATGGCTGATTATCTTGCTGAATTAGAAGAAGCTGCAAAACCATTCCAATTAAGAATTGAAGGACCTATGGATGTTGGTAGCAGACAAGGTCAAATGGAAGCTTTAAGAGACTTAACAGCAATGCTTGATGAAAGAAAGATCAATGTTGAGCTAGTAGCTGATGAATGGTGTAATACATTTGAAGATGTTAAGTTCTTCGCTGATAACAAAGCTGGTCACATGATCCAAGTTAAGACTCCAGACCTTGGTGGAGTTAACAACACAATTGAAGCAATATTATATTGTAATCAAGTTGGAGTTGGAGCATACATCGGTGGAACTTGTAACGAAACAAATAGAAGTGCTGAAGTTTGCTGTAACATCGCAATAGCTTGTGGTGCAAAACAAACTCTTGCAAAACCAGGAATGGGTGTTGATGAGGGATATATGATTATCAACAATGAAATGAACAGAGTATTAGCTTTAGCTGGAAGAAGAGCATAAGAAGAGTACAATTTTACTATATAAATTCAGTGGGAGTTATACTCCCTCTGAATTTATTTGTTAGTTAGGATTAACTAGAAAAGGATGTGTAAAATGAGAACTATTGATGCTAGTATAATTACAAATGAAGTTAAAAGAATGGTTATGGAAGCAAACTATTTTCTACCAAAGGATGTTTTAGAAGCATTAAACAATGCTAGGGAAAACGATGACTGGAAGTTGTCTCAAGATATTCTTGATAAAATAATCGAGAATGCAGAAATCGCTAGATCTGAAGCTGTTCCTATGTGTCAAGATACTGGAATGGTTGTTGCCTTCGTGAAGATGGGGCAAGAAGTTGTAATTGAAAATGGTTTTATTGAAGATGCAATTAACGAGGGTGTTAGACAAGGGTATGAAGAAGGATTCTTAAGAAAATCCGTTGTTGGGGACCCATTAAATAGAGTAAATACAAAGGATAATACTCCTGCTGTTGTAAACTATGAGATTGTCCCAGGTGATAAACTTACTATTATGGTAGCTGCAAAGGGTTTTGGTTCAGAAAACATGTCTAGATTAAAAATGTTAAAACCTTCAGATGGATTGGAAGGAGTAAAGAATTTCATTCTTGAGACTGTAGAGTTAGCAGGACCAAATCCATGCCCTCCAATAGTAGTTGGTGTTGGTGTTGGTGGTACTTTTGAAAAAGTAACTTTATTGGCGAAGAAAGCCTTAATGAGAGAATTAGACAAATATAATGAAAATCCTTACTATGCTGATTTAGAAAAAGAAATGCTTGAGAAGGTAAATGCACTAGGCATAGGACCTCAAGGTTTTGGTGGTAAATCAACTGCATTAAAAGTAAATATCGAATATTACCCAA
>CAZHLF010000201.1:0-4403 GCA_964532845.1 uncultured Tissierella sp. | reverse complement strand
CTTATTGTCAATTTAATTCAAAGTATCTCACACTATTTAATTAACTAGGTTCATTTGTTATCTCTCAGAAGAGACAACTTTATTAGTTTACCACTTTGCCTTAAGCTTGTCAACAGTTTTTTCTTTTTATTTCAAAACTATTACTTAGCAGTTTGCAATTCAAACTTAAGACCGAATAATCATTATGACATAACTTCGCAATTAATGCAACTGGTAATTCAAAAAATAAAAACAACTTATAGAATGTTATTTTCATAATGTTCAATAAGTTATTATGTTAGTGCTTAGCACAGCTGCATTTCATCTTCCACATCATGTTCATAATAATTTCCTTCACTATATCTTTTCTTCACAACTCCTTCTATTGGAAAATTAATATTCATAGTCACACTCCACTTTTTTCAAACCTCATAATAATAGCATACAACAGCTTCAGCTTGTCTAAACCCTTCTTGAATATATAATGACTTAGCCTTTTCATTATCAGCATTAACAGATAGATAAGTTTTAGCATATGCTTTATTTTTTGCAAAATTTAGGCCTGCTCTAAGAAGTAGCCTACCAAGCCCTTTACCCTGATATTCTGGAATTACTGCAATAGCACCAATATTTACAATAGGTTCATTCTCAAAATCATCATAGGAACATCTAATACACCCTACAGCATTATCCTTATGGTAGAGAATCATTGCCCCGCCTTCTATATTATCACTACTTAATATCATTTCCTTTACCATATTAGATGTAACAGGAGTTTCATTACCTCTTACAGTAGCAAAAGCTGCATTTCTAACCTTACACCAGTTTTCCTCGTCTCGATTTAGCTCTACAGGTCTAATGGTATAATCCTGTGGCATAATGACATCTGGGATATCATCTAATTCCCTTATCAAAAGAAATACATATCGTTCAATAACAAAGTTTAGAGCAGCTATATTGTCTAATAATTCTTTGTTATTGGTTGGTACAAAAGTAAAGACCTTTTCTATTCCTTCAATTTGAACTAATATGCTTTGAAGCAAACCTTTATATATTGCTATATCGTTTATTTCAGAATGAAAAATTCTAAATCTACCTTTTTTCCCACTTCTATTGTATTCATCAAGAATAAGTGAAGCAGCTCCAACAATTTTTTCATCATCATATGTAACTAAATAAGTAGGATTATCATTGCCAAGTTGGAACTTCTCAAAGTCCTCATCATAAAGAAATGAGTCATCTACATGCCCTCTATGCCTTTTGCAATAGTCAAAAAAGTCATTAATTCTTTCTTTATTTAATTGAACTATTTTCATAAATACCTCTTCATTCTATTAATATTTTTTTGCTTCTTTTATTAAACATCTATCCTACTCTCATATTAATACAATTTTGTATCTAATGGTAATAATGATGCCCTAGAGTTCTATCAAAATACAGGGTTTAAAGTGAGCCATGATATTTTAGATGGATTTATTACTGTGATAAGACTATACTTACTAAATCTATTCGACACAAGAAGCAGAGTTCCTTCTTTTCTTCCAAAATATTGTAAATAAAAACTCCTTACCCTAAAGTAAGAAGTTCATTAGTTTATTTTATAGAAATATATGAATTATCAATAAGTTATTAGGTTTTATGTTGGTACCATTTCTTAAATTATGATTTCTTAACAAATTCAGATTTTAGTTTCATAGCTCCAAACCCAGGTATTTTACAATCAATATCATGACCATCATTGGATCCATGAATAAGTTTTATCCCTTTTACCTTTGTTCCTATCTTTATTGATGATGAGCTACCTTTAACTTTTAGGTCTTTTATTACAATTATTTCATCACCATCATTTAATATATTACCATTAGCATCTTTGATAATATTATCATCGTCTGCTGTATTGTTTTCTAGTTCTAGGGTCCATTCGTATGCACATTCAGGACACACAAATAAGTTTCTATCCTGGTATGTGTATTCAGAATTGCAGCTAGGACAATTTGGCAAACTCGACATTTATCCACCTCCTCTAGTTGAATACCTATATATTAACATATATTGGCTAAATTGGCCAATTTGATAAATACCAATCGTCAGTCTTATGAAATCAAATCATCTTCTAAATTATCATTCATCGCCTATATTTTTCAATACATTGAAGACAAGTTAACAATTATCATGTCATCAACAATAACTAATTCAACCCTTGAAACCTCTATTTTTTCTTTCAAGTCATAATAACATTAATAATGCAACGATGATTGCATCGTTGCATTATTCAGCATTTTGCTCATCATCGTTGCAAATCAATTGAACGATTGCGACTTCAGTATGATGAGAACTTTCAATTGTCTTTTATTTGATTTGTTATTTCTATAAATATCTCCTTTGTTTCATCCTCGTTTTCCATATTGAATATTATTACCCTATTATCTGTTGAGAACATGATAAATGGAGGTATTTTTGTATTTACAAACAATTTAACTGAACCAAGTTCTTTTGTTTTGAAATGTCCTTTTAGATTTGACCCTAGAGCTGAACCATTGGTTCGCAACTGAATAGTAGGCAATTTTTCTATTAATTCAACATCCTCAATGGAATCCCAGCTATAAACATCTCCATACATTCCATGGAGTTTTAACCCTCCTTCAATAAACGTCACCTTTGTTGACTGAGAAGAGAAAAACATTAGAAATACAACAAAAATCAATGTTGCAACTGTAATACCAACAGGTAGTATCAATTGCTTTCCTGCTCCCTTTCTTATTTTCCCATTTTCATCATAAACATTTCCATCATACTTTTGAGCTCTGATTAATAAATAAACGGTGGAAATACCAAATAATACAATAGCTGGAGTTAGAGCAGGCTTTAGATTCAAAGCGTGCAATATATCCATTACTATAAATATACCACCATTGATATAAGAATATATCCCCATTAATCGCCCAAGACCTTTAGTATCTACCTTTGCCTTTTTTTCTTTTGACATAGTATTATATCCTGATATTAGAAAATACCACTTAAATACATGAATAGCTATCCCAATGAAAATAAATATTACTCCAATTATAATAAAAACCCACATACTATACCTCCACATATTTTGGAATAACCAAAAGTCAACTAATTTCTTAACTTAGTGTTGCCATGCTACTGGTTACATTTTACTAAAGTCTTAAATATACTTTTTCAATTCATATCTTTTCCTATTTAAGGTAGACTTTCCACCTTGAATTGCCAGTAGCAAAAAAATAAATCATAATAATCTTCCTTTCAAGTGAATTAATTGATTCTTAATCTATCTCATATATTAATCCTTATTGATACAATTACACTATAAGCTTGTATCCAATACCATACCAACTCCAACTTCCTTAATATTGATTGACTTATGAATTTCAGCTTTGACGGTAAAGGAGGTACAATGGCAAGGATATAGCTCAGTTATATTGTTTTCTTTAAAATATTCAATAGTCTTATGAACTCTATTATCCACATCAAATAGATGAAAACCTCCAATGATACCAAGAATCCTATTTTCTCCAGTCACTTCCTTAGCATAATTGATAATATTACATATACCACTATGAGAGCAGCCTGTAATAATATAGATACCCTTGGAAGTCTTATATACCAAAGCACTATCATCTAGTATTTTATCCTCTATTATTTCACCCTCACTAAAGGTCTCACCTATAGAGTATCTTTCTTCGAAATAATTTGTAACAGGAATTTCTCCAAGAAAAACTATGTTATCACTTATTTCATATGGAGCCTTAGTCAAAATAAGTTTACTATGTTTATCTATTTCCTCTTTTGATAATGGAGAGCCAATTAATTTACCATCCATTAGTTTTGGATTAAAAGCATTTGGATGAGCAACTATAGTAAGATTATGTGTTTGTATATCAGATTCAAAGTAGTATTTCAATCCCCTAGTGTGATCTTCATGACCATGGGATATAACTATAGTGTTTAGTCTTTCCAGGTCAAGACCCATGTTTTCAGCATTTCTAAGAAGCACATCGGAATAACCTACATCAAATAGGATTTTACTATTTCCATCCTCAATATAGTAAGAGACTGCAGGCTCTCCTATATAGTACTTATCAATATATGTATTATTATCTACTAATACGGTTAACTTCATGGTACCTTCTCCTTCTATCCTTTTTCTAAACCCTACTTTTTTGCTATGAATGGCTGATTGTAAAAGGTTGCTTCCAATCTAGATTTTAATCTCAGCCACTGGCACTTTTATCTTAACTAACTAAACCTATTGCTAAAATAACACCAGTAACAATAAGTACAATACTTACAAAATACAAGGCAATAGTTGTACCTCTATCGCCTAAAGACTTTCGTAATAATCTTGTATTAAAGAAATTCCAGAATAGATTACATTTCTTATAAGTTATAAAACCAAG
>CAZHLF010000200.1:0-4405 GCA_964532845.1 uncultured Tissierella sp. | reverse complement strand
AGGTTGTAGCAACACCCTTAGGTATATAACCTATTACAAGTTCTATAAAGTCTTTATTGTGAGGTGATGAAGCAATGGAATAAGCTCTAAATACCTCTTCATCATTTCCTTTATAAATAGGTGCCTTTAACTGTACATATTGACCAGGTTTAAAGGAAATAGTCTCCCCTTCCTGGAATCTAAACCTTAAAAGCTTTATTACATCAGTTAAGTCAGTTATGCTTTCAACCACTACATCAAACTCCTTAACATTGAATAAATCCTCAGGTATTTGAATTTTTATGTCCTGTTTTACTTTACATTGACATGAAAGTCTAACATGATTATCCAGGTCCTCTTTAGACATAAATGGAAGCTCTGTTGCAAGGGTTGGTCCTCCACCATCATGAACTTGTACTTTGCAATAACCACAGGTTCCTTTTCCACCGCATGCTGATGGAATAAATATCTTCTCCTCCCTTAAAGTGGACAAGAGAGATGAACCACCTTTTACAGTAAAGTCCTTTTCTTCATTAATATTAAGATTTACATCACCATAGTTATTTACTGTTCTATCAGCTATGGTTAATAGTAGAGCAAACACAGCTGACATTAGGGTAAAGGCTATGGTTGCCATTATTACTGAACTCATAGGCTCGCCCCCTTACTGTATCTGAACGATGCCTGAAAAGCCTATAAAGGCTAAAGCCATCAGTCCAGTAGTTATTAGAGCAATTCCAGGACCTTGTAAACCCTTAGGAACGCTGTCTAGCTTGATTCTTTGTCTAATTCCTGCCAAAGCAACAATGGCCAATGTCCAACCAATTCCTGAACCAATGGAGAAGAATAAAGATTGCAGGAAGGTATAGTTTCTGATTATCATAAATAATGATACTCCAAGGATGGCACAATTTACAGTTATTAGAGGTAAAAATATACCCAAGGCATAGTAAAGATTAGGAAGGTATCTTTCTAGAATCATTTCTAAAAGCTGTACAAAGGCTGCAATACTTATGATAAAGATTATAAATCTCAAAAATTCTAGGTTCAAAGGTACTATAACATAGTGATAAATTAAATAGTTTATAACTGATGTAAATGCTAAAACGAAGGTTACAGCCTGACCTAGACCAAAGGATGTAGGTATTTCTTTAGAGACTGCAATATATGAACACATTCCCAAGAAGTTTGAGAAGATCATATTATTTGTAAAGATAGCTGCAATAAATATTATCATTGGATGAAGTTCTATCATCTTTTAGCCACCTCCCCTTTATTCTGAATGTTGTATGTTACCCATATGATTATGGCAAGTAAGAAGAAGGCACTTGGTGGCATGATCATTATAGTCCAAGGAGTTGCACTTTCTGGTAATATTCTCACTCCAAAAAGAGAACCAAAGGCTAATATTTCTCTTACGACTGCTATGGATAATAGTACTCCTGTATAACCTAGACCATTTGCAATACCATCTATAAGTGATGGAATAGGAGGGTTGTTCTGCGCATATCCTTCAGCTCTTCCCATTATTATACAGTTTGTAATTATTAGTCCTACATAAGGTCCTAAAGCCTTACTTAAATCAGGCATATAGGCTCTTAAAAATATATCTACAATTATTACATAAACAGAAATTATAAGTACTTGAATCATCATTCTAATGTGTTTTGGTGTAAATTTCCTGATTAGGGATATTGTCCAGGAGGATAGGCCAGTTACAAAGGTTAGACCCATTCCCATTATAAAGGAGTTTACACAAAGGTTTGTTACAGCCAAGGCCGAACAGATACCAATCAGCTGTTTAAAGACTGGATTGTCATTCCATAGACCATCCATCATAATCTTTTTACCATTATATTTGGACATTATTGAGCCCCCCTTCTAGCATTTATAAAAGCTGAAATATCCTCATTTAGTAATTTAGCTACGGAATTTGAGGTTAGTGTTGCACCTGCTATAGCATCTAAATTTCCACCAGCTGCTGGTCTATATATTATATAGTTTCCATCAGATCCTGAAGATAAATCAAGGTTTCTAAATTGACTTAGGTAAGCTTCCTCTTCAATTCTACCACCTAGTCCCGGAGTCTCTTCATGCTTTACGAATACTATTCCTATAAGATGGTCATAATCAGTACTCATGGCAACATATGCGTTGATTTGTCCCCATAGTCCTGGACCTGTAACCGGAAAGGCATAACCTGCATCCTGGCCTTTTTCTTGAAGTATATAAATAGTACCATTATCAGATTCTTCTTCACTGATATTGGCATTAAAGAGCTTCTCTATCTCTAGGGGATCCTGTGTATCTACTTCTAAATTGAAGGCATACATAAGCTTAGTCCTTAGTTCAGTTTCCTGTAGGGTTTCAACTCTTTCTGCAGTAGCCATATTAAGCATTGCCAGTATAAAAACAGAAACTGCAGTGAAAATTGACATAAAAATTATTGGATAGGCAAATGATTTTTGATTCATGCTGCTACCCCCTTATTTGCTTCCTTTTTCTTATTCTTTAATGCCTTAACTCCCTCATCGAATAGTGGCCCAAAGATATTGCCCATTAATATGGCAAACATCATTCCTCCAGCGAAGAGTGCAAACCCCCTGATGATAACCACTACAACCCCTATTAATATTCCAAAGATAATTTTACCTTCCTTGGTCTTAGGTGCTGAAACGGGATCAGTTGCCATAAATACTGTTCCGAAAAGAAAACCTCCGGATAATAAGCCATATAAAGGATTTGGAACCTGGGTGGAACCCATTAGATATAGTATAGTATTTAATCCTAAGAAGCCTCCTAAACAGCCAGCCATTATTTGCCAGGATGCAACTTTCTTGTAGATAAGATATATTCCAGCCAAAATAATTAGAATTTTACTTGTTTCTCCTATGGAACCTGGTACTGTTCCCAGTAACAAATCCAGACTTGATAAAGTCTCACCTGTTGTCCTAAATAAAAGCATAGGTGTTGCAGTTGAAACCGCTTCAATTCCTTCGTTTAGATATGTAGCAAAACCACCTGGAAAACCTGTTGCTACTTTATTCCAAGCTATTGTTAGTTGCTGTGGAAAAGACACATAAATAAATGCTCTAGCTACTAAAGCAGGGTTAAATATGTTTTTCCCAAATCCCCCATAAACTTCTTTGCCAAATATTACTCCAAAGACGATTCCTACAACAGCTATCCAATAAGGTGTAGAAGCTGGTAAAGTCATGGTATAAAGTATACATGATACAAGTACTGCTTCAGATGTTTTTCTTTTATAATTTTTTTCAAAAATGTACTCAGTAGCTACTCCAAATATAGTTACTACTGCCAATAGAGTTAAAACTCTTAAGCCATAAAAATATGTTCCTGCAATGATTATCGGAACTAAAGATAATATTACAGTTCTCATCATCTTTTGCTTAATGAAATATTTCTTGAGAATTTCTCCAAACAAAATACCACCTCCATAAAAATATTTGTGCTAACTAATAGTTACCACAAATACCGAAATTTAAACAGCTAATGGCATAAAGAAAGACCAGATTTCTCTGGTCTTATTGGATTAATACATTTTTACTTCGTATTTATCTTTTAAATTTGCGATTCTTTCTAAATAGTGTTGTTGTTGTTTTAATCTTATTACTTGATTTGTAACATCATCTTTAATATCTTGTAGATTGCTCATAGTACCAGCATTTTTCTTTGTAAGCTTGATAATATGATAGCCAAATTGAGTCTTAACAGGTTGTGAAACTTGACCTTCCTCCATTGTAAAAGCAGCTTGTTCAAACTCAGGAACCATTTGTCCTTTAGTGAATTCACCTAAAGCACCACCAGCTTCTTTAGATGGACATGATGAATACTCTTTTGCTGCCTCTTCGAAAGCTAATCCCCCATTTAGTTCTTCAATAATATCATTAGCTTTCCCTTCTGAATCTACAAGTATGTGACTTGCTTCAACAGTTTCTGGCTTATTAAAGCTAGCAGCATTTTTTTGGAAGTAATCTTCTACTTCCTTTTCTGTTGCAGCTACATCTTTTATGATCTTGTTTACAGCATAATCCTTCAAAAGATTGATCTTTGTTTGTTCAAGAACTGTTTGAAATTCTTCATCAGCTTCAATATTATTGTCAACTGCATCTAAATAAAGTAGCTCTTGATTTACCAATTCATCTATAACTCTCTTAATTCCTTCTGGTGATTGGAATTGCATTGCCATTTGCGGTCCAATGTCATTAAGAAATTTCACAACATCATTTTTTGATATTTCTTTTCCATTTACAACTGCAACTAAATTATTTTCGCTCATTAAATTACCTCTTTCTTCAATTAAATTCCCTATAGGTCTCTCTAAGTGTAACATAATTTAATATCATGAACAAGAACTAGATCAGGGACAGAGGGACAGGATTTTTGTCCCAATTGGGACAAAAAT
>CAZHLF010000199.1:0-4435 GCA_964532845.1 uncultured Tissierella sp. | reverse complement strand
ATCTATTTTTAATATACTCTTCTATTTCTTCATCTGTAGTATATTCATCTATACTTTTTACTATCTCTTTTATACCCGAAAAATCAAATAGTATTAATGATGTATCAAAAGTTGCTCCATCTTGAAAATAAGAATTTGTTACGATGATTCCATCATCATAGTCTAAGTAGTTAATAAAATCATGAAAATCCTCTATTCTTTTTCTAATAATTTTATCTTCTTGAGAAGACTTAATGCACTTAACTGCATAACTTTTGTTTTTAATATTTCCAATTAAATCTATACCATCCTCGCCATAAGTAAACTCAGATTGGTAATACCTTTCCAATATCCCCTTTATATAGATTACAAATTCCTCTCTGTTTAATTGAGAAAGTTCCCTCATTAATCTTCTACTCTTTAGCTCCTCATTTACTTTATTAATCTTTAAATTTTGCTTCTTAGTTTTTAAATTAACTAAAGCTCTGGTTATTAAAAAAACCAGAGCTAGGCTAATATATATTGGCAGAATCAAAGTATTAGTTATAGACGAAAAAAGATATACACTGCTAAAAAAAAGTATCAATATAACAGCTATCTTATCAAAATATACAGCTTTATAGCTCATCCCTTTATTTATTTCTTTTGAATAATAATTCTTTATTATTCCTTTATCTTTTCTTTCCTGATAAATGTTTCTTAAATTTTTCATCATTTTTATTACCTCGTTTCATATAGTATAATCCCATTAACTGGATTATTCCCAAATATATGAAAAAGGATAACATTATATTTATTGCCATTTGGCTAAAAAATTGTTCTGGTAGCATTTGGATCATTAAATCAGTTGCTGGATTTAATAACCAAAGATCGTTTGTAAAGAAAATATGATGAAATATTGTCCAATATTTAGTAAAATCAGTAGCAATTAGAAGTCCTAAAGCAATTACTAATATATGATTTGAAAACAAACCAAAGAGTAAAATCCTTCCTAGAGTTTGTTTATTGTATTTTAAAGCCAAATAAACCATGGAAACTATTGCAATTACTGCACTTATGTATTTTAAGGCTCTTGCCATGTCAAAAAGGTCCTGAACATCTCTCATGTGGGCTACTTCCTTTTCATTAAAATGTGGAATTAAAAGCTCATCAAAACCCTTTCCCTTTAAGTAATCTATTAAACTTTGTGCGATTATACTAAGCTTATCCATACTCTTTCCTGTTTCTTCTACAGTGTTATTTCTCCAAAATTGTTCAATATAAAAATTCTTATTATATTCATTGTTCTCTAATGCTGTAATAAGAACAGTTAGAGATATTGAAATTATCAAGATTATCGAAATGATTTTTTTCATCTCCATCCTCCCTTTCATCATTAGTAACCTGATGATAATTATACCACCACAAAAGAAAAAACCCAAGAGATAGCTCCTGGATTTAATTCATTGCTTTTTCAAGTTTTCCTAAATGCTTTATAGGAAAATATCTTAACAGTTCCTTATACTGCTCTACTGATAAGCCCTGTACAGTTGTATAGATATTGATTTTATCATCAAGGTCAGCAGTTGTAAACCTTTCCTTGATATGTTCAAAATTTTGTGTGCCTTCCATAATAAGACCTCCTATAAATCTCAGTATATTTATTATGGAATTTCCTCAATTAATTATTCTTAAAATGGAAAATAAATTACTCAGCTTCAACCTCATCCCAGTTGTGGTAAACTTCTTGAACATCATCATGGTCTTCAAGCATATCTATTAATTTAGTCATCTTCTTTATATCATCATCATTTGTTAGAGCTATTGTGTTTTGAGGAATGTAGCTTAGTTCTGCCATTGCAAATGTGAAACCTTTTTCTGATAATCCATCTCTTACAGAGTTGAAGTCTTCAACACTAGTAGTTATTTCAAATCCATTCTCATTTGCTTCAAAATCTTCTGCGCCTAAGTCAATAGCTAACATTGTTAATTCATCTTCATCTATTGAATCATCTCTTTCGATAGCAATTACTCCTTTTCTATCGAACATAAATGCTACAGAGCCCGTAGTACCTAAGTTACCACCATTTTTATCAAAAGCATGTCTAACATCTGGTGCTGTTCTATTTCTATTATCTGTTAGACATGAAACTAATACAGCTACACCTGAAGGTCCATATCCTTCATATGTAATTTCTTCAAAAGTATCTGCTCCAAGTTCTCCAGAACCTTTTTTTATAGCCCTTTCAATATTATCATTTGGCATATTCTCTGCCTTTGCTTTTTCTATAGCTGCCTTTAGAGAAGCATTGTAATTTGGGTCCGGTCCACCTTCCTTGGCTGCAACCATGATATATCTTCCTAATTTTGTAAAGGCATTAGCTCTTTTTGCATCGGCTTTACCCTTCTTGTTTTGTATATTATGCCATTTTGAATGTCCTGACATTTTTTTCACTCCTTCATTAATATTGCCTCATTTATTTTAGCACAAACTAGTTATATTACAAATAGTTTTTTAATAGGAATAGAATCGTCTAGCTATTTTAATATTTAACTTATTACTTATTTCTTCTATAAATTGGCGCAAATAATCTCTTATGAGCACTTTTTTCATTCATGGTCTTAATTTTTTTAACTATTACTTCATCACCCTTACCAGTCTTAACATAATTATCTAGAACATCATAGCTAAAACCCATTTCATCTTCATCTGTTTGATTAGCCCAAAGACCAGCTGAAGGTGCCTTATCTATTACAATATCCGGAATGTCTAATGCCTTTGCAAGCTCTCTAATTTCATACTTTACAAAGTCTGCCAATGGCAAAAGGTCAGATCCACTATCACCATGTTTAGTAAAGTACCCTACCTCAAACTCAGAAGCATTGCTGGAGCCTGCTACCAGATATCCATAATGTTGTGCAAAATAATAAAGTGTTGTCATTCTAAGTCTTGGTTTTATATTAGCTTTTGCCATTTTATTTTCTGAATCCAAACTAGTATCCCTTAAAAATGATTCATAAGTTTTACTTAAGTCTACAGAATTTGTTTTTAGATTAAGACTCTTTGCAACTATTTTTGCATGCTCCTCATCTTCTGGATTGCTAAAAATAGGCATAATAATACCTAAGGCATCATCACCAAATGCTTTTTTTGCAAGTCCAGCAATTACTGCCGAATCAATACCACCACTTAAACCAAAAACAAGTCCCTTTGCACCAGCATTTTTTACTTTTTCCCTTAACCATAAAATTATATCATCTATTACCTTTTCTACATTATCCATCAATAAACCTCCAAAGTATGAATATCTAAATATTATTTGGTGAAATTAGTATTAACGTATTAAATAATTATATCATAAAGAGGTTTATAATGGAAAAAAATAAATTGAAGTTACTATTTTTGGGCCTAGTTACTGGTCTGATTAATGGTGTATTTGGGTCTGGTGGTGGGATGATTATAGTTCCTTCATTAGTTTTCTTTCTCCATTTTAAGGATTATAAAGCTCATGCCACTGCAATCTCTATAATTCTACCAATAAGCTTAGTAAGTACCATTGTCTATTTTATTAATAATGCCCCACCACTAAAGACAAGTCTAATTGTTATGGCTGGTGGACTGGTAGGTAGCTTTATAGGCGCAAAACTATTAAATAAAATTCCAGGAAAAATACTTAGAAAGGTTTTTGGCTGTGTAATACTATATACTGCCATTAGGATGATTTGGAGATGAAACTTTTATTAATTGGTCTTTTTTCTGGAGTGATTAGTGGTATGGGTATTGGTGGCGGAGTAATTATGATTCCTTCCCTGGTATTACTTAATGATTTATCGCAACTTACTGCTCAGGGAGTAAATCTTGCAGTTTTTATTCCAGTATCCATAATAGCACTTATTACTCATAAGAAAGAAGGAAATCTTGAAAATAAGTTCAATAAATGGATAATAATTGGTGGCATTCTAGGGGCAGTTACAGGTTCCTTGATAGCAACTAGAATCCAAGAAGAAAAACTAAGAACATATTTTGGTATATTCCTTATATTTGTAGGCCTATATGAACTTTTTAAAAAAGATAAAAATGCTTAACTTCTAATTATAGAAATTAAGCATTCCTTTTTTATCTGTTATTTATTTCTTAGTATTGCGTAAATACAGTCTCCTGTAAGAATCTTAAGATCCATTTCTTCTGCTTTTGCTACTACTTCATCATTATATGTTCCAGGTTGGAAGAATATATATTCAATCCCAAGTTCTTTTACCTCATCTAAAATACCTAAGCTAATTTTTGGTGCTACAACCAAATCAACAACATCTACCTTTTTAGGTAAGTCTGCAAGAGTTTTATATATTTTATCTCCATTTAATTCATCATAGTTCGGACTTACTCCAAATGTTTCATAATCATTTTCTTTTAGAATATTATAGTTTTTGTAACCCCATTTATCCTTATTACCACTTACTCTTACAACAGCCCATG
>CAZHLF010000198.1:0-4437 GCA_964532845.1 uncultured Tissierella sp. | reverse complement strand
TAGCAGGACAGCCCCATTGTTTAGCTTACTTTTCTAAACTCCAAGGGAGTCATTCCAGTTATTTTTTTAAAATCAATATTATAGTAATTCTGATTGTTAAAACCAACTGCAAGAGCAATATCTAAAGTTGAAGAATTGCCTTCCAGGAGAAGACTCTTACTCTTCTCAATCCTAATTGAGTTTAAGACTTGTGTAAAAGTCTTACCTGCTTCCTTTTTAAGTAGAGTACAGAAATAAGACTTATTAATATCTAAGTAATTTGCAACATCGTCTAAGGTGATATTTTTATTATATCGGGAATCCATATAATCCAAGGCCTTTTTCACATGATAGCTATATAGTTTCTTATTAATTTTTCTCCCATTTAGCTCCCTATGGATACTATATAGAAAAGAGATAAGGTCTTCCATATAGCACTTAGGCTTAAAGGGGATACAAAATTCATTATTCTTAACACATGAATGTGGTCCCAATATAAAGATGCCGCGATGTATATTTTTAGGATCTACATAGCATGCAGTAAAATAGTTTTTATTGTTGAAGGATATTGAATATACATGACTCTTATGTTATTCCTCTATCCAACTCAAAACCTTATCTATTATTTTATTTTCTTCCATTATATCCTTGTAATACTCAATTAAGCCTGAAGAGGATAGGATATCTCCTTCTGTATCAATGGCTATAACTGGTAAATTTGTACATATATAAAATCTTTCCAATACTTCTGATATTTTATATTTCATTAATTCACTCCAATCAAACAAAAAATATTAATAAAAACACAAATATAATCAAATATCCTACTAAAATACTCTGATATAATCAACTTATTGATAATCATTATCAATTAATTATAACATTTAAGATTAACTAATACAAGGAATAATATCAGCCTTAGAGCTGGACGCTTATTACAAATTCTATTGGGAGGTGTAGAAAGAAAGTAAGTAAGGAAATCTTTGAAGTTTTGAAAAACGGGGAAATGGTGTTACACTTTAAATCGAATAAATTAGATTACATATAAAAGGAGAGAAAATATAAAAATGAAAACAATAAAAATACTTATATTATCAGCAATTTTAATACTTTCTTTGACAGCTTGTGGTAAATCAGAAACAACAGCTAAGGTAGAGGAACCTACAAAAATTGGGGAAGAAATAACTGCCTCTGAGACAGAAACACCTAGTACAGTTGAAATCACAGATATCAACGGAACAGTTCTTGTTCCAGTAAATCCAAAAAACGTAGTTGCATTAGATAATAGGACCTTTGAAACTTTATCTAATTGGGGAATAGAGCTAGCTGCTGTTCCAAAGGGTGTTATGCCATCTGATTCACCATATGTGTTAGATGAGTCCATACTAGATATAGGAAATCATCGTGAACCAAATCTTGAACTTATAGCTGCTGCAGAGCCTGAACTAGTAATTGTAGGCCAAAGATTTGCTACTTTTTATGAAGATATAAAAGCATTAGTTCCAAGTGCAGCTGTTATTAATCTTGACTTTGATGTTTCTGAAACAGCTTCTACCCCTGGAGAAAACTTAGTAAATGGATTAAAAAGTTCTACACTGACTTTAGGAAAAATCTTTGATAAAAATGAAGAAGCAAGTTCGTTAGTAGATGAATTTGATAAAGCTATTGAAGATGTTAAGTCATCATATAATGGAAGGGATACAATAATGAGTGTTGTAGTTTCTGGCGGTAATATTGGTTTCTCAGCTCCATATTCAGGACGTGTTTGGGGTCCAATGTATGAAATATTTGGCTGGGTTCCAGCTCTAGAAGTTAAGAGTGCTTCCTCAGATCATCAAGGAGATGATATTTCTGTTGAAGCTATTGCACAAAGTAATCCTGATTGGATTTTTGTACTAGATCGTGATGCTGCAACATCATCTGCAGCTGATTCAGTTCCTGCCCAAGATGTTATAGATAACTCACCTGCACTAAAAAACAGAAAAGCAATAACTGAAAATAGAATTGTTTATGCACCAAATGACACTTACACTAATGAATCAATACAAACTTACCTAGAGTTATTTGAAAATATAATAAAGGCTTTAGGAGAGTAATAAAGGAGTAGAATATAATGCAGAAAAAAACAATACAAGATATGTTCAGGGCTGATATTTCTCAGTCCCGACCTTTTCATTACAATAAAATATGGACGAAACCTTTTATTTTCGCAATTTTGGCTGTTGTGATTTTAGGCATTATATCACTTTTTACAGGAGCTTATGACCTAATAGGACAAGAGGATGGACTGGAAATGCTCTTTATCACTCGTATTCCTAGAACAGCAGCCCTTATGCTTACAGGTGCTGCTATGTCCATGTCAGGACTAGTAATGCAACTTATAACACAGAATCGTTTGGTTGAATCAACCACAACAGGTACAATAGAATGGGCAGGACTAGGACTTACCTTTGTATATCTATTATTTCCTGCTCCAACTTTAGTTCAAAGAATGACTGGTGCAATTTTATTTTCTTTTGTTGGAACTATGATATTTTTCCTGTTTTTAAAACGGATAAAACTTCGTTCCTCTTTAATAGTACCTATTATCGGGATGATGCTTGGTGCAGTGATATCTGCCATTTCCACTTTTGTTGGACTGGTTTTTCAAATGACACAAAACATTGAATCATGGTTTGTAGGTTCTTTCGCATCAGTTCAAATTGGAAGATATGAATACCTATGGTTAATCGTTATGGTAACATTTTTTATTTTTATCTATGCCGATAAATTGACCTTAGCTGGGCTTGGAGAAGACCTTACAACTAGTCTTGGAGTAAATTACAATAATATAGTTCTTTTAGGTACTGGCCTTGTTTCTTTTGCTGTAGGTATTGTTGCAGCTGTTATTGGTAATCTACCGTTTTTAGGCTTAATTGTACCAAATATGGTCTCCATGTATAGAGGGGATGACCTTAGGAGCAACTTGCCTTGGGTATGTGTAATAGGAATGGGGACCATAACCCTTTGTGATATAATTTCTCGAACAATCATAAAGCCTTTTGAGCTTCCAGTATCTTTGATACTAGGAACAGTTGGTTCAGTGGTATTTATTGTGATACTACTTAGACAAAGGAGGAAAAGATGAGTGAATTAGTTTTTAAAAATAAAGAAAACATTATTAAAGAAGAAAAGATAAATACTGAGAATAGATCGGCTAGAGCTTTTCGTTCCAAAAAAGAAGAAAAACGTTATTGGATTTTGCTAATTAGCTTAGTTACTTTGGGGGCTTTAGCTTCCTATGGGCTTTTAGTTTACAACAATCCTGTTCCCATATCTTCTCCTTCTTTTATTCCAGTTGTCAGGAGAAGAATGTTTGCTATAGTTTCCATGGTAATAGCTGCAGTTTGTCAGTCCTTATCCACAGTAGCTTTTCAATCTATTACTAATAATAAGGTCATAACCCCTTCCCTATTAGGGTTTGAAGCACTCTACTCAACAATTAATACTTCTACCATGTTCTTTTTTGGTGCTTCTACCTTTATTAGTTTAACTGGAGTGGGATCATTTTTATTTCAAGTTGTAGCTATGGTTATGATGTGTTTACTACTTTATGGATGGCTGCTTTCAGGAAAGTATGGAGACTTACAGCTAATGCTCTTAGTTGGAGTTATTATTGGTACGGGCTTAAGGTCTTTGTCATCCTTTATGCGAAGGTTATTGGCACCATCTGAGTTTGATATACTACAGGCGAGAATGTTTGGTTCTATAAATAACGCGGATCCATCATATTTTCCTATTGCAATTCCTATAGTAATAATAGCAGCATTGATACTTTTTACTTATTCTAAGAAATTAAATGTTCTATCCCTTGGAAAGGCTGTGGGTACTTCCTTGGGAGTAAATCATCAATTTGGGGTGATTTTTACTTTAATATTAGTTTCTGTTTTGATGTCAATTTCAACAGCTTTAGTTGGACCCCTAACTTTCTTTGGGTTTTTAGTAGCCACTTTGACTTATCAGGCAGCTTCAACATATGATCATAGATATATTTTCCCCATGGCCCTTGCCATAGGATTCTTGATAATAACTGGTGCATATTTCTTCATGTATCATGTATTCAATGCACAGGGAGTGGTTTCAATAATTATTGAAATGTTTGGTGGAATAACATTTTTAATAGTACTTTTAAGGAAGGGAACATTATGATAAAAATAGAGAATGCAAAAAAAGCATATAGTGAAAAGGTAAAAATAGGACCTTTGAATATAACAATACCAAAGGCTGGTCTTACTTCATTAATAGGACCAAATGGTGCAGGAAAATCTACTACACTTTTGATGATTGGTAGACTTTTGAATATGGATGAAGGCCATATTCAAGTATCAAATATGGATGTTGCCCATTCTAAATCAGAAGATTTAGCAAAAATCTTAACTATATTAAGACAAGAAAATCATTTTGTAACCAGACTTACTG
>CAZHLF010000197.1:0-4442 GCA_964532845.1 uncultured Tissierella sp. | reverse complement strand
AGTCATGTGGTAGGGGTATCCTATGCAGGTGGTGCATATATTTCTGATACAGAGGGAAATATTACCCAGATAGAAGGTTTAGAGGATCAGTTATTTTTGGTGGAGAAGTTACATGGAAGAATATACTATGTAACATTAGAAGACAATTTCCGTTTATTCACATTGGATTTAGAGACTAATGAGAAAAAGGACCTAAAAATCGATAATATAGATAGAATTAATATCTCTCCAGATGGGAAAAACATTCTAATTACAAAATGGGATGGGGATATGAAAAATCTTGATATTTATGATACTGAGGGAAATATTATCCATACCATAGCTGAAGGTAGTGAGATTTCTGATGCAACCTGGTCCATGGATTCAAAAATGATTGCCTACCATCTTAGTTCTGTTAAAAATGGGGAAGATAATGGTGGTCTATATGTATACGATATTTTGACTAATAAGTCTATGGAAATTACCAAAGAAGAAATTGGGAGTGTAAGTATCAGCTGGAGTCCATCGGGTGATAAAATAGCTGTTTCTGAGCTGAAAGATAGTAGTTATGATAGTAGAATTATTTATCTAAAATTAAAGTGAAAGAGTAATGGAATAAAAAGATAAAATGGAGTTCATAGGAAAGTTGAGGGTGATTATGGACATTAATTTTCCAATAGAAGAAGCTGTGAAGAAAAGATATAGTGTAAGAAATTACAGTGATCAGAGTGTGGAAGAAGACAAAAGTATTGCAATTAGGAATTTTATAAATTCCATTAGAAATCCATTTGGGGATAATGTAGAGTTCCATTTTCTAGACAAGATTGATATTAATGACGATAAAACATTAGGTACTTATGGAGTAATAAAAGGCGCTAAAAAATATATCGGAGCAACTATTGAACTGGAACATATGTCTTTGGAAGCTCTTGGATATGAACTTGAAGTAGTTATTCTTTATTTGGCTCATTTAGGACTTGGAACTTGTTGGCTAGGTGGGACATTTAATAGAAAAGGATTTGCGAAAGCATTAAACATAGGAGAAAACGAAGCATTTCCTATTATAACTCCATATGGTTATCCTGCAACAACGAAGCATATTAAAGAAATTGCTATGAGAAAGTTAATCAAGGCTGATCATAGAAAAGAGTGGAATCAATTATTCTTTAAAAATGATTTTAATAGCCCATTAACTAAAGAAGATGCAGGATATTTAGAGTTCCCATTGGAAATGGTTAGATTGGGTCCATCAGCATCAAATAAGCAACCCTGGAGAGTTTTATTAATAGATAATGTATGCCACTTCTATGAGTATAAGGAGCCTGGATATAGTGATATTTTTCCTTATGATATTCAAAGAATTGATATGGGAATAGCTGCAGCTCATTTTGACCTTGCAGTGAAAGAAAAAGGCATACTGGGAAATTTCCATAATAAAATCGAACCACAGTTAAATCTACCTAAAAATTTGATATACTCATTTTCATGGATTAGAAAATGATCATTATTATATAGTATTATTAAAAAGAAGATATCCCCTAGTAGATTAATCTACTAGGGGATATCTCCTTAATTTATTCCTATACTTAACGAGCCTGTGTCATTTATAATGTTCTTAATCCATTTTTTTGATTTAAGTCTTATTGCTTCAAATATGACTTTTATAATTTCCTCTAAACATATGACTAAAAATACTATCTCTAAAGGTTGTTTAAAAAATACTGCAAAGATATATCCTAGAGGTATTGCAAAGAACCATACTGTACCCAGCTGAACAAGCATGGAGTATTTAGTATCTCCAGCACCCCTGAAAATTCCTACTATCATTAATACATTGAAGAATCTTAAGGGCGCAAATAAGGCCATTATTTTAAGTACGTTTATGGTCATTTGTACGGTATTATTTTCGATGTTAAATAATTGTACTACATTGGGTGATGCTATCCATAACGCCAAACCCGAAATCAATCCAATAAAAGGTGCTAATACACTTAATTTAGTTGCATATTCTTTTGCTTTTTCCTCATTACCTGCTCCTATACAATTTCCTATAATTATGGAGGCAGACGAAGCTATTCCAATGCCTAGAACCATAAACATATTATTAATAGTAGAAGAAATCTGCATACTTGCTACTTCTTTAATACCTATCTTAGCATATATAATTGAATAAGTAGTTAAGCCAAGGGACCATATTAATTCATTGATTATTACAGGAGAAGATACTTGGAAATACGCCTTTACAAAATCCATACTAAACCTAAAGTACTGTTTTATTTTTCCTGGGATTACATCATTAGTCCTATATGAAGCATAAATAATTATTAGCATCTCAACTAATCTTGCTATACTTGTAGCCAAGGCTGCTCCTGCTACCCCCATAGTAGGTGCTCCTAGATTACCAAATATAAAAATCCAGTTTAAAAATGCATTTGTTAACACACCTATTAAACTTCCTATCATAGGTGGCTTTGCAATTCCTATACATCGCAATGTGGTGGAGTAAATTTGGGTTATACTTGTAAATATAAAAGTAATGGCTATTATTCTTAAGTATTGAATCCCTAAGGATATAACTTCTGGATCATGTGTAAATATTTTAATTATAGATTGTGGAAATAATAATCCTGGTATCAGAAATAACAATGATGCTATAATGCAAAGAATCAAATTTAGTCCTAACATTTTTCTTATGTTATTAGTATTTTTTCTACCCCAGTATTGAGAAATAAATATACCTGCGCCGGCATTAAATCCAGTTATGCAAAGTGTAAATATAAAGAAATACTGATTTACTAATCCAACTGAAGCAATAGCACTTTCTCCAAGTTTTCCTATCATCAGATTATCAACCATATTTAAAGAAGAACTTATTAATGTTTGTAATGTGATTGGTAAGACTAAAGAAATTATTATCTGATAAAATTCATGATTGCTTAATTTTTTCTTCATTATCCTATACCTCCTGTCAAAAAAAAGAAAAGCAAATGGGTATTGGTAGCCGCCCATCTGCTTAATGTTTATACTAAAAATTATACAACGTTGTATAGTTTATATTATATATGGTTAATTGTCAAATCATTTTTTCTAATTTCTAATACAATCTGCTTAAATAGACTAAGTTTTGTATGTATAGAAAGTAAACCAAACAATATGAGATAAGTTGATAAAAGAATATAATAAAAGGACTATACAAATTAAATTGTTTGAGATCCTTAATTGGTTATCTGTCGCCTTTTGCATTCTGGCAAATACTACTATAAGGAGTACTGCAGGTACACCTATTTTTAATGTAATAGTAGCAGATGGGCTTTGAATGACCTTAGACATTAGTGGATTTGCTTCTATGAAGAAGCCAGTACTCGTAAGAAGAAGTGTAAGTACGATATCAGTTACATTAAGTATATATAAGGCCAAGAATTTATTTTTAATATTGTTAAGAGAATGTTTCATAAAAATGGTTATCATTTAATACACCTCCATTAGAATTATTGACACTAGCATAGGAATATATAGGGAATAAACCAGTAAGATTTACTCACTAGTTTATTTTTATGCAAATTATTTTCTTTTATCTTTTTTTAATATTTCTTGGACTACAAGCTTACTTGAGAGTAAAACAATAGAAACACCAGGGCCTGGATGGACGGAACTACCTACAAAATAGAGATTTTTCACAGAGTCTGACTTTAAGTGAGGTCTAAAGTAATTAGTTTGTGTTAGACTAGTGCTTAAGCCAAAGCTAGTACCGCCATAGGAGTTAAAGTTATCTTTTAAATCCTGAGGAGTAAGATAGTTTTCGTAGATAATATTCTCCTCAATATCTTCTAAGCCCGGAACCCTTTTTAGGGCAGATATGGTCTTATATCTTATAAAACTTATTGTATCCTCATTCCAAGATATATTTGTAAAAAATAAATTTGGAACTCTCACTACTATGCTTATGCATTCACCATCAATTTCAATCATGGTATCGTCTACTTTTGTAGGACAATAGAAGTAGAAGGAAGGATTAGTAGGTAACTGCCCTGTAAAAGCTGCATCAATATTTTCCTTAAAGTCATCATTTAAATAGAGATTATGTACTGAAAGCTGAGGATATTTTTTCTTTAAGCCCAAGTAAATAATGAATGTTGAGCAGGAGTATTTTAAATCATTTAACTTATCAGTTGTATATTTCTTTTTATGGATATCATCTTTTATTAGAGTATCCATTGTATATGGAAAATCAGCATTGCTTATGACAATGTCCGCAAAAACAGCTTCCTTATTTTTAGACTTTATACCTATAGCCTTATCATCAGATATTATAATTTCATCCACAGAATAATTTCTTTCAATTACTCCACCCAGCTCATAAATGACTTTTTCTAAGGCTTTGACATAGGAGTACATTCCACCTTTTAAATGCCATAGGCGATATCACTGAGACATTACAGGAACGAATGTATAGATACTAGGGC
>CAZHLF010000196.1:0-4468 GCA_964532845.1 uncultured Tissierella sp. | reverse complement strand
TATTGGAAAGTAGATTTTAAATAATAAACCCCTGCTTGTTTTTACTTGAGTGGGGGTTTTGTTCATTGGGTATTATATAAAAGATAGGGATATGTGATGGAAGTAAATAACAGGTCTGACCTAATATAAAAAATAAGGAGGAGAAATATGAGTAGCCCAATAATTAAAACGGAAGGAATAGGATTACATTTTAATACTGAAAATCCATTTCTATTTACTGCCAATCATAAGGACAATTTTCCAAGGGGAAATGAAAACTATGGTCTTTCAAAAGAGTACTTAGTAGGAAGGAATATTGGTAATGATTTTTCTATAAAAGATGGGTGGAGCATGTACCATGGAGAGGAAGTTCCAGGATTTCCTGTGCATCCACACAGAGGCTTTGAAACTATAAGTGTTGTATTAGATGGTTTTGTAGACCACTCTGATTCCAATGGAGCAGCTGGTAGATATGGAAATGGAGATGTTCAATGGATGACGGCAGGAAGTGGATTACAGCATTCAGAAATGTTTCCTCTTTTAAATAATGACAAAGAGAATCCAATGCATTTAATTCAGATTTGGTTAAACCTCCCTAAAAAGGACAAGTTTACAGAACCGCATTATAAAATGTTATGGGCAGAGGATATACCAGTAATTGAAGAAGCTAATGCTCATGGTAAAAAGAGTAGTATTATGCTAGTGGCAGGAAAGTATAAGGATATTAAGGCACTAGATCCAGCACCAGCTTCATGGGCTAATGATGAGAAGAATTTAGTGAATATCTGGGTAGTTACAATGGAGCCGGGAGCTAGTTTGGAAATCCGTAAGGTAAATTCTACTATATCTAGAAATCTTTATGTTTATGAAGGTGAAAAGCTTAAAATAAACGACAATGAAGTAAATGCACTAAGTAGATTCAAGCTTGATGGTAATGAAGACATTACTATTGTTAATGGAGAAAAAACAAGTCATATGCTTTTATTAGAAGGGGAACCAATTAATGAACCTATTGCAAACTATGGTCCATTTGTTATGAACACTATGGATGAAATAAAGCAGGCTATGGCGGATTACAGAGCTACTGGATTTGGAGGCTGGCCATGGGATAGAAATGATCCTGTTCATACTGGAGAAAAAATGAGATTTGCAAAATATGCAGACGGAACTTTTGAAAAGAGATAATTAAAAAGCGCTGGGTATCAAAAATGATTTGATTCCAGCGCATTAATTTAAGCTTTAATCCATTTAGTTCCTTTAAATCTTCCAATGAAAAAGATGCTTCTTACATACCAGTCGCAGATCATACCCATCCAAGCACCAAACATTCCATTATTTAAGGTCTTTGCAAAGAATATTCCTAAGCCAATACGGACAATCCACATTGATCCAATACTAACTAACATAGCATAACGAACATCATTAGCAGCTCTTAGAGTATTAGTTAATGTAAAGGCTAATGGCCATATAATAATGGCATTTACACCGTAGAATAGGATTATCTTTTTTGTTAAAGCTGCCGTTTCAGGAGATAAATTATATGCCTTTAAAATAAGTGGAGCTGTCATGAAGATAATAAGGTTTATGATTATCAACGAAAGATGAGCATATTTAATGAGTTTCTTAGTATAGTATCTGACTTGCTCATAATCTTTAGCTCCTACACACTGGCTAACAACAGTCACTAATCCTAATCCAATTGCTCCTCCTGGAAGCATCTGAAAACCTGATACAGTGTTAGCTACAGCATTTGCGGTAATAGATACAGTTCCAAAAGTTGAAATTACACTAAGTAATACAACCTTTCCCAATTGAAACATACTGTTTTCTATGCCATTTGGAATTCCTATTTTAAGTATCTTACCTACCATTTTACCATCATATTTATAATTAAATTTCTTGCTGATATGGATTGTAAGGCTTTCATCCCTAAGTAGTACAATGATGATAATTGCTGCTACAACTCTTGATACAAGGGTTGGTATTGCAACACCTGCAACACCCATACGAAAGCCATAAATAAGTGTTGCATTACCTACTACATTGATAAGATTCATTATCAATGAGGTTTTCAATGTTATCTTAGAGTTGCCCATTGCCCTAAACAAGGCAGCACCACTATTGTAAATTGCTATAAATGGAATACTTGCAAAAACTATAAGCATATAGGTATTTGCAAAAGAAGCAACATCCGGATCAATTGAACCAAAGACTACGTTCAGAATAAAGTTCTTTCCTGCATACATCATAGCCATTATTACAATAGAAATAAGAGAAACAAATACAATTAACTGTTCTCCGGATTTAGCAGCTTTATCATTTCGGTTTTGTCCAATATATTGACCTGCAACTACAGCACCACCTGTTGCTAATGCTGCAAATAAATTTATAAGCAGTAACACAACGGAATCTACAAGGGAAACTCCAGATACTGCACTTTCTCCTACACTTGATACCATTATAGTATCAGCCATCCCAACAGCAACAGCCAGTATCTGCTCAATTATTAGGGGTATTATCAAACGAACCAAGGTTTTATTTGAAAATATACGATTAACTTTTATTCCTTTTTCCAATATATTCAAGTCCTTCAAAATAAATTTTACTCACATAAATTTTAATTGTATTTGAAAATTTTGTATTTGTCAATTTAGGGGCTTTTGTACAGGATTATGAACTGGCATATTGAAACGACTTGCAAATTGACTAAAGAACAGTATTATGCTACAATTTAAGTGAAAATTGAGAAAAGGGTGATAGGATGAACAAATAATCTATAATTTTGTAAACTTCAGAAATGCTTTCAGAGCCAAAAACATAGGCTTATTTCTGTTGCCAAATTGTAGATTATACATATTCTTTGCTTATAACGAGGTGTGTATGTCCCCCGCTTCTTTAAGCGGCCGGGTTCATTATTCTTCGACAAGTGGGTGTCTTAATCACTCACCTGATGAACAAACTAAGTGACCAACACCAATCAAAGATTGGGTTGTCTACTTATCGTTGCAGCCGAAAGTAGAAACTGCAAGCAGTTTCATAAAAGCTTAAAAGCTTTATATGGTTTTGATCAGCCATTAAAGAATGTTCTTTGTGTACTAGTCTGCTATTGGGTTTTAGAATCTGAAAGCAGACTTATTTTTTAGGAGTTGATAATATGTTACAGATAAAAAATCTTAATATAATGCACAGAGATGATTTAAGAACAATAATAAAGGATTTTTCACTCAATCTAAATGAAGGAGACAAGGCTGTAATAATAGGTGAAGAGGGTAATGGTAAATCCACATTGCTGAAGATTATCTATGATGACAATTTAGTAAGTGATTATATAGAATACAGTGGTGAAATATTTAAAAACAATCTAATAATAGGATATTTGGCTCAGGAATTAAGCGAAGAACAAAAGAATATGGCCATATTAGAATTCTTTTCAGAACTAGAGTCCTTTTATGATTTAAATCCTAAGGAACTTTCTGATATTGCCTCAAGTCTTGGATTTGATATTGAGTTATTTTATTTGGATCAATTGGTAGGTCAATTATCAGGAGGAGAAAAGGTAAAGCTTCAGCTTGCAAGGATTTTAATGCAAGCTCCAGATATTCTCTTGCTTGACGAGCCTTCAAATGATATAGATATTGAAACCTTAGAGTATCTAGAGAATTTTATTAATAATGTAAAGATTCCTGTTCTATTTATTTCTCATGATGAGACATTGATTGAGAATACAGCTAATGTAATAATTCATCTAGAGCAGCTTAAAAGAAACACTCTGCCCCAATATACTGTTGCTAAATCTGATTATAAAACTTATGTAAAAGAAAGGATAAACAGACTAGATCATCAGGAACAGGTGGCTAGAAAGGAAAGAAGTGATTATGAAAAACAACAGGAAAGGTACAGAAAAATACTTCAAAAGGTTGAGCATCAACAAAATGTAATAAGCCGTCAAGATCCATCTGGTGGAAGGTTACTGAAGAAAAAGATGCATGCCGTTAAATCAATGGGAAAGAGATTTGATAGAGAATTTGAAAATATGACCGAAATTCCAGATACAGAGGAAGCAATATTTGTTAAATTCAATGATGCAATAAGCTTACCTAATGGTAAACAAGTAATAGATTATTCATTGGCTCAGGTGAAAATTGGGAACCGAATTTTAGCCAATAACATTGAGCTTATGGTAAGAGGACCTGAAAAGATATGTATAATTGGAAAGAACGGTATTGGAAAGACTACTTTGATAAGAATAATAGCGGAAGAGTTGTTAAATAGAAAGGACATTAAAGCATCCTATATGCCGCAGGATTATGAAGATCTTTTGGATTTTTCAAAATCTCCTATAGAATATCTGACAGCGACAGGAGAAAAGGAAGAAAATGCACGAATACGTACGTTTCTAGGAAGTATGAGATATACTGCTGATGAAATGAATCATAAAATCTCCCAACTTTCAGGTGGTCAAAAGGCTAAACTCCTCTTTCTTAAGATG
>CAZHLF010000195.1:0-4498 GCA_964532845.1 uncultured Tissierella sp. | reverse complement strand
AGTATATTGTACTAATATCTTTTAGATATACTGTTTCATTTTTATCTAAAGCTTTCTTTTGTAATAATCCTATATATACCTTTATATCATTCATAAGACCCTTCCATTCTATTCAAAACAAGAGTTGCACTTTTTGGAACATTAGTAGAACTATTCTGTTTAATATATAAAGTTAATGCAATGGAAACTAGAATTATTAGAAAAGAAATCACTATTATTTTATTGAACTTTAATATTTTCATTTTATCACCTAAGCATATTATTAGCTTTTTATCCTTACTTATACATGAACAGTCACTTAGCACAATTCTATTTGCTCCTTTCACTCCCATAGAATTGGCTGGACTGCATCTGACCTTCCATCGATTTGAGAAAAATCATCTCAAATCGGGATAGGTCATGAACAGTCACTTAGCACAATTCTATTTGCTCGAAAAAAGGCCATATCATGCCTTAGCAAGATATGACCTTATATCTTCAATTATCCTTTTTTCTATTCTTGAAACTTGAACCTGAGAAATTCCTAGAATATTTGCAACTTCATTTTGAGTTTTATCTTTAAGATATCTTAGGATAATAACCTTTCTATCCCTAGGTTTTAGTTGACCAAGTATGTCTTTTAGAACTATGCTATCTATCATTTCTGATTCATCATCTACATTCGAACTTAATTTATCAATCAAATATAGTGGAGACCCATCATTCTGATGTACTACATCATAAAGATATTCAGGATGATAGGAAGATTCAAGTGCCATGATTATTTCTTCCTTTTCTACTCCAATCTCTTCAGATATTTCTTGTATTGTAGGTTCCCTTCCAAGGCTATTTTGCAACCTTTCTTCAGCAGACTTGGCTAAATAAGCCACCTGCTTCAAGGATCTGCTCACCTTTATAATGCCATCATCCCTTAAAAATCGTTTGATTTCGCCTACTATCATAGGTACCGCATAGGTTGAAAATCTTACATCAAAGCTTAAATCAAATTTATCTATGGCTTTTAATAGTCCTATACTTCCTATTTGAAATATATCTTCAAAATCTATTCCCCTGTTGGTAAAACCTCTAATTACTGATCTAACTAACCCTAAGTTGGATTCTACCAATATTTCTTTAGCTTCCATATCCCCATTTTGAGATTTCTTTATCAGCTCTATAGTCTCTTCATGGGATAGCAAAGCTTTTCCCCCTGAACTCATAATATCTACTCCTTATCTGTAGAGCTTTTTATTTTCTTAATCATAGTCACGGTTGTACCTAAATCCTTTAAGCTCTCAACCTTTAACTCATCCATAAAAGTCTCCATTAGAGTAAATCCCATACCTGATCTCTCTAATTCTGGTTTAGATGTATAAAATGGTTCCATAGCTTGTTTAATATTTGATATTCCTCTTCCCTTATCCTTAATAATAATCTCTATATAAGCTTTACTTGTTTTACACTCTAGTATTACTATTCCTTCCTCTCCATCATATCCATGGATAATTGCATTAGTTACCGCTTCTGAAACAGCAGTTTTTATATCAGACAGCTCTTCAAGGGTTGGATCCAACTGTGCCGCAAAAGCTGCAACAACGACTCTTGCAAAGGATTCATTGCTTGATTTACTTAAAAATTCTAATTTCATATAGTTATTTTCCATCCTACTCACCTCTCCAATTTTTCTAAAGCCTCATCCATAGATGAATATACTTCAATAATCTTTGTTAGTCCAGACATCTTTATAATTCTGTCAATATATATATTCGAGCTAATCAATAGAAGTCTTCCTTTTTTATCTACAGTATTTTTATACCTTCCCATTATCAAACCAATTCCAGAACTATCCATTAAACTAAGTTGAGTAAGGTCAAAGATTATATTTTTTAAGTTATTACCTAAATATTTTTGATCAATTATCAGCCTCGCTTTTTCTGTAATATGATGGTCCAATTCTCCATAAAAATGAACAATTAGATTAGTTTTTTGAATTTCAGTAGTATATCCCAAATTTCTCCCTCCTTTGCTAATGAATTATTCAATATGTGATATATTTTATCCTTCAAAGAATAATGACTATTTTTGTAGAAAAAGGAAAAAAGCTTCTTAAAGAGGAATCTCTTAGAAGCTTTTTAAATATTATTGATAGTTTTATGAGAAAAGGGGTCGGTTCCTTTTTCTCACTATTCACTTAAGCTATTTTCTTTCACAAGCCATAACAACTTGATTTAACAGAAGTGTAGTTGTTACACTACCTACTCCTCCTGGAACTGGTGTTATTTTATCAACTAGATTTAGAACATTATCATAATCCACGTCTCCACTTAGCTTTCCATCTTCAGTCATACTAACTCCTACATCTATAACTATAGAATTCTTTGTAAAGAATTTTTGGGTGAAGAATTTTGGCTTTCCTAATGCAGTTACTACAATATCTGCATTTCTTGTAATTTCATCAAGATTCTTCGTCCTTGAATGACATATGGTTACTGTCGCATTCTTTTCTAGTAACATCATAGCAAGTGGCTTTCCAACTACCATGGACCTATTTACAACTACTACATTTTTACCTTCCAATGGTATTTCATTAAATAATATTATTTCCATTGCAGCTTTTGGAGTTGCTGGTGAAAACCCTTCCATATCTCCTTCAAAGATCTTTTCTAAATTTAGTGGATGCATGCAGTCTACATCTTTTAGAGGATTTATTGAATTTCTAATTCTTTCTTCATCAATATGCTTAGGAAGAGGTCTGAACATAAGAATTCCAGAGATTTCTTCATTCTTATTTAAAGTATCCATAAACAGGATTAACTCTTCAGTTGAAAGAGTAGTTTCTTTTTCGAAAACAATCGATTTTATTCCAAGAGCGTCACAACTTTTTATTATACTCTTTTCATATGATACATCGCTTGGATTTTTTCCTAATCTAACTATTCCTAAAGTTGGATATTTACTCTCAGACTTAAGTGCTTCTATTCTTATCATAATGTCTTCTCTAATTTTTGCAGCAACTATATTTCCCTTTAATACCTCAGCCATTGATTTTCCCTCCCATAATGTCTTTACCAACATTATAGCATACATGAAATCATTTTCAAGGTATGTAAAATTCTATATATATCCTATTCAACAATCCTTCTTGCAGTAACATATCGTTTGCTATAATATGCTGAGTTAATGTTGTCTATTCTTATTTTTGATTTACCAGATGATGCATGAATCATATTACCTTCCCCTATATATAGCCCAACATGAGAAATACCTTTGCCTGTAGTTTTAAAGAATATCAAATCTCCCGGAGCTAAATCTTTTTTATCTACTTTTTTACCAAAGTTAGCTTGACTTGCAGAGCTTCTAGGAAGTTTAATATCTAATTGATTTAGGTATAGCGAGTATGTAAAACCTGAACAATCATATCCTCTTCTACCTGTATCTCCATATACGTATGGTTTCCCTATTAACTTATAAGCTGAGTCAATTATTTTAGCTAAATTCTTACCCCTACTTGAAATACTTCCTCTTGTGGCAATCTCGGATTTAGTTTTTAATTCCAAGTCCTCATGAGATACAATAAACTCCTCTTTTTCTTCATCCAGTATAGTTATGCTTCCTTGCTCAGATTCTTTTATTGTAACAGGCTCTCCCTTTGATAAAACATATAATGAATCTTCATTTTTAACAACCTTATCAACTACTGATACTCCATATATTATCCTTTCATCTACTATAATAAGATCACCAAGATGTACATAGCCATTAATTTCATCTAAGTTAGTTGTGAAGAATCCAAATTCACCTTCCAGATACAACTCAGTCAAAGTTTCTCCTTTTTTCAGCTCTCTTAATTTACTTCCACCTGGCTTGTCTAGAATTGGGGTATTCTCCATTGTCTCATAATAATTAGTGTTACTTAAATTTCTTATTAGAGCACTTTTAGGTGCATCATAATACAATGAGTTATTATTAGTTAACAACTCCTCTTCCTTAATATCAAAATCATTCTCCCACTCTTTAAAATATGCAAAATATATACTACAAAAATTCATAACTAGTATTATAGTTAAAAGTACTATGATTTTTTTCATACTTATTCCCCTTTTTGTGAGATTGTAATTACTATCATAGATACTATTTTGTTTACGAAATTATTACAAAAGATAAAATAAATCTACTTAAGGGTAAAAAAAATACAACCTATAGGTTGTAAGAAATAAATATTGAGTAAGTCTATAAGCCGTGTTCTGTCTATATGGTCATCTATCTAGACCTATTGTTGCCAATAGGTTCATGCGACCTACCTTTGGAACGGCAACGAGCAGCTGCCTTTTTTAGTTCCCTCTTGGTCTTGCTCCAGATGGGGTTTACATAGCCATTTAGTCGCCTAAATGCTGGTGAGCTCTTACCTCACCTTTCCATCCTTACCATTACGGCGGTTTCTTTCTGTTGCACTATCCTTAGGGTTGCCCCCACTGGGTATTACCCAGCACCTTGCTCTATGGAGCACGGACTTTCCTCA
>CAZHLF010000194.1:650-4557 GCA_964532845.1 uncultured Tissierella sp. | reverse complement strand
CTTAAACTCTATGTTTTGTAGAGTTTTAGTTATATATCCTTTAATTTCTTCCTCAAGCCACTCTGCTATCTCTGGAGACAATTCTTTCTCAGCTATCTTTTCCTCTAATTCATACAAGCGCATTGGTGTTGTAGAAACTGCCGCTAATGCAAGTAAGACTTTCTTCTCTGGAGTAAGTCTTAAAGCTATAGCTACGTTGCAAAGGTCAGCTCCCTTTATACGAGCTTTTCTTAGATATACTGCTTTATCTGCAGATTCAACATCAGGAACAGAAATACCAATTACTATTTCATTTTCTTTTAAAATAGTTTTCTTTACCCCTGTAAAGAATTCACTTAAATTGACTTCCCTTGTGCCATCAACTGATGCTATATGAACTTTTGCATCATATACTAGAAGAGGTGCAGCTAAATCAGCACCCGGGGATGCATTACACAAATTTCCAACCACAGTTGCACGATTTCTAACATGGTATGCAGCTAATGCATCTGCTCCCTGACTTATGGCAGGATACTTTTCCTTGATATCCTTATTTTCTGCAACTTTGTTTACAATGATTGAAGCCCCGATGAAAAGTCCTTTACCTGGTGTATATGATAGTTCATGTGTTTCAGGAATACTTTTTACGTCTAATAAATGTTCAGGGTTTATTTTTCCATGATTTAATTCAAGTATTAAATCCGTGCCTCCAGCCAATATCTTTGTGCCCGTGTTTTTATCTAGAAATTCTACTGCTTCCTCTAAACTTGCTGGTCTGAAATAATCAAACTTGCTTAACATAACGTCCCTCCTTTATCAATTAAAACACTTAATTTAATCCGTTAGAAAACTGGTGGTTTTCTCCCTTTTATAGCCTCCTGGAATGAATACCCTATTTCAATCAAGAGTGGCTCATCCCATTCTCTAGCCAATATTTCAATCCCTACAGGTACTCCTATAGGTGCCATATCAGTTTTGGAAGTAAACCCTGCAGGTAATACTATTGATGGAAATCCTGTAACAGATCCTATGACTCCATTTCTATCTACTTGTGATTCCCCTACCTTTACAACAGGCCTCTTTTGATGTGGATATACAATAGCATCCAACGTATATTCAGCTAAAATGTTCATTATGAAGTTTCTTAATTCCATTCTTTTTATGATTCTTTTCTTATACTCAATACTTTCAATATCTAGATTTAATGCTGTTTTAATGTTTTCTTCTATCCCTTTATCATATTCACCAGATGCTAAAATATCCGAAAGAGAATGCACTTTAGACCTTGTTCCAAGAGCACTTAAGTAAATATTTAAATGAGCCTTAAAATCATAGAGATGAACACTAATTTCCTTAACCAATCTATCTGAATCGATATTTTCTTCAATAGGTATAACGATACTGCCGTTATTTTTCATTTCCTCTAAACTTCTATTTATTATTTCATTAACTTCCTGGTGAGCCTCTTCTTTACCAAAAAAACTTTTTAATACTCCAATCCTTTTCCCTTTAAGTCCATTTACATTAAGATAATTTGTATAACTTTGGGGAATTTTTCCCTTTGACCAAGCCGTTGCTGAATCATGAGAGTCATATCCTGCTATTACATCTAATACAATTGCTGTATCTTCAACAGTTCTCATTATTGGTCCTGCTGTATCCTGTGTTAATGAGTAGGGAACAATCCCGTCTCTGCTAACAAGACCAAGTGTAGGTCTAAAGCCTACCAAGCTACATGCAGATGCAGGTGATCTTACAGAATTTATGGTATCAGTGCCTATACCTATTATTCCAAAGTTTGCTGCTATACTCGCTCCCGTTCCACCACTGGATCCTCCAGGAGTTCTGGATAAATCATAGGGATTTAGTGTCTGACCTAGTATTGAGCTGGTAGTTTCTCCCCAGATTGCAAACTCATGAAGGTTTGTCTTTGCAAGTATTATAGCCCCAGCTTCTTTAAGTTTCTTTACTAATACTGAATCATCTTCAGGCAAAAAAAACTCCATACTTTTGGAGCCCGCAGTAGTAGGCATATCAAAGGTGTTTATATTATCCTTAAGCATTACAGGGATTCCATGTAGTTTTCCTACGAAGCCTTCCCTCTTATATCTTTCATCAAGTTTTTCAGCCTCTTCCAAAGCCTTCGGATTAACCCTTATTATTGAATTTAAACTTGGTCCTTTTTTATCATATTCGTCAATCCTATTTATGTACATTTCTACAAGCTTGTGACAGGTTAATTCTCCATTTTCCATAGCCTTGTGAACCGATGAAATTGTTGCTTCCTCCAGCTGAAAACCATTATATGTAGTCATATATACACCTGCCCTTTATTTATGTATGTATGTCTGGACTGAAATATAATTTCAGTCCAGACTTTTTAATTTATTTCTTTTATTGAGGATTAACTGCTTTTGCTTCTGTTACTGGTGCATGTTCTTTTTTATCTACTAAATCAAGTACTATGTTTAATACTATACCTGATACAGCTGCTGTAGCTATTGCTGGTAATTGAGTACCAAACATAGGAATCATTCCACCTGGGAATCCATAAGTTCCACCTAGGCCTACAACGAATATTACAGCTATAACTGCTAGATTCTTTGAAGAGAATAAATCTACTTTCTTTTCAATGATGATTGCAATACCTTGAGCTGCTATAACTCCGAATAGGTAGATTGATAATCCACCGATTACAGCGTTAGGTATTGAGTAAATTACATTGATAAGAGGTGTAAACATTGATATAACCATTGTTATTATTGCCGCTGCTGCTAATACTGGAACTGAGAAGTTTCTTGTAATAGCCATAGCAGAGATGTTTTCACCATAGTTAGTACCTGCTGGTCCGCCTATCATTCCTGAGATGATATCTCCACATCCGTCTCCAATAAGATTTATCCAAAGTTTTCCCGCTAAATCATATTTCTTCTTGGAATTTTTCTTCTTAGCCAAGTCATTTACATAGATATCCAACTGATAAATATGGGCTGTAGATTCTGGAACTGTTGCAATAGCAATAGGCATTATTGCAAATACTGCTGCAGCAGTTGGTATAGGTAGTGTAAATATTGGAAGTGTAAATACTCCTGCAGATTGAATTGTATTAAAGCTCACAAATGGAATTCCACTAATCCCTCCAATAATTAATGCAACAATATATCCTGTAATAAGACCTATAAATATTGGAAGTTGACTTAATGTACCTTTTTTAAATATTACTGAGTATACAATAGTTGATATTAAAGTAATTATTGCTATTATCCATGCAAAGTTTTGTGCCATCGGAATACTTGTTTCTGCTACACCAGCAGGAATTGCTGCTGAATTTGATAGTGCATTTGCTGCAAGTGATAAACCTATAACCATTGAAATAGCTCCAGTTACTGTAGCTGGTAGTACTTTTTCAATCTTTTCCTGTCCAGCTTTTTTGATTACAAAGCCGGCAGCTATAGAAACTAAACCTGACATTACAATACCAAATTGTGCAATAGCTATTTTGTCATTATGTGAGTAGGCTGCAAATTGCTCTGCTGACATTATAGAAGCAATTGCAGTGATATAGGAGAAACTTGAACCATAGTATAATGGAATTTCTCTCTTTGTAATAAGTATAAATCCTAATGTTGCTAAACCACTGGCAAATATTGTGGTTGAAACGTGAAATCCTGTAATTAGTGCTACAAGTACTGTAGCAGGGAACATTACTACGATTTGTTGCAGTGCAAAAAGAATCAGCTTAATAAATGACGGTGTTTCATCAGGTAAATACCCAGTAACCTGACCATTAATTGCAGGTTTTACTTCTTGTTTTGACATGAAATTACCTCCTATTATTTATTAATAAAGCTGTAGACCTTAAATTCTAGCCTCCTTTCTTATATTTTTCACTTGCAAACGTATTCCTGATACGGATTATGTCCCTTTG
>CAZHLF010000194.1:0-640 GCA_964532845.1 uncultured Tissierella sp. | reverse complement strand
ATTAGATATAGACTTCTCTTTCGACTATAAAAGTGTAAATTATGACTTAAGTTTTGCTTTTTAAAAGTTCATGTATCTTAAGGGAAATTTGAAGATTAAGTACTTCATCATAATTTTCGAAGTCAATATCTGTAATCTCTTTAATTCTCTGTATTCTATATATTATAGTATTGTAGTGTGTAAACATCTCCTCAGACACTCTTTTTAAATTTCCTGAGTGCTTAAAATAGTTAGTTAGAGTGTCAATAAATTCCGTGCCTTTTTCTTCATCATATTTTACAAGGCTTCCGAGTAAATCCATATAAATCTGATTTAGATCAGGTCTTATCTCCTCAGAGGATAAAATTCGGAATACACCTAGTTCATCAAAGAAAGCAACCTTCTTATTCTTATTGTTATCTAGGTATTCAACAGCCCTACTAGCCTCATTATAGCTTCTATAAAGCTCTCTGGAGTCCTTGATCATCCTTCCAAAACCAATAGATATATTCTTTATATTTTCATATTCAGAATATTTTAGGAGTTCATTACAGAAAACTTTGATATCATTCTTTACTTTACTGTCATTTTCATCATGTTTAACCCCATAAAGCAGGATAATTTTATTGCTCTTATTTCCTATGATAACCTTTGGATAGCT
>CAZHLF010000193.1:0-4579 GCA_964532845.1 uncultured Tissierella sp. | reverse complement strand
CCATGGTACCTAAGTTTGAAAGCTTTGATTCATAACCATTTTCATGGTCAATAATTATAGTTATCCCCCATAAGTCATCTTCTCTTACTTCCTTGATTACTCCTCCTAGCGGTGCTTTTACCTTAGTTCCTTCAGATGCTACAATGTCAATTCCAGTATGAGCTCTCCATTCATTTAATGTTCTTGAATATACCAATTTATCCGAAGAAAATTCAAGTATTACTTTTCCTTCTACTGGCAGGGTCCCCTTTGGATTGCTTGAAACTATTTGAATATCCTCATCTTCATCCTTGTCTTCAAAATCATCTAGGTATTCAATATCTTCAGGCTTTTCCTCAGTAGCCACTTCTACAGTCTGGGTATCACTTATTACTTCTTCCGAACTTTCCAATACTTCTTCTGTTTCTTCTACTATCTCAGTTGGATCAGTTTCTTTAGGATTTTCTCCTACTACTTCTTCAGGGATTTCATCTTTTGTTTCCTCCAATATAGGCTCGTCAACCTTTGAGACCTCAATATTGTTTTCTTCTGATTCCTTTATTTCCTCCAGGATAACCAGTTCATCATTTTCCGGCGCCTTAGCTACTCTTAAATTCTCTGTGGCAATAAGGATTGTACCACCCGCCACCACAAGAACACAGATAAAAAGAAATATGAGAAATCCGTTTTGCTTTATAAAGGACATCCATTTATTTTTCATTTGTCCACCTCCTAAAACTAGTATTTCCACATTGTAGGAATACATACATTTTGAGGGAAAAAATATAAATAAAATTGACAATGGACAATTGAAAGTTGACAACTTTTAGGTTCATTCTAAATAGAAAACCCGAGATTCTTCGTTACACTCAGAATGACGTTGTATTTGTCATCCTGAGCTGGGCAGTATAATTACTGCCCACGAAGGATCTCGGGTTAAAAATTTCATTATCGATTGTATTTTAATTGTTGAATTTCCTTATCTATCTTTTCTGTTGTTCACTAGATAAACACACTAAGCGACTTACACAAAATAGAAAATCACTATTTTGGTAATCTGCTTATGTTCACTGTTAGTTGTGCACTTTCTTCTATCTAACCTCTACATCTGTATAATAGTGATTTAGTATTTCTAAGTAGCTGCTTCCATTCTTGCCCATTCCGTTGGCTCCCCACTGGCTCATACCTACCCCATGACCAAAACCATATGTTGTAATGTCTATTATCTTAAGCTTTGTGATATAGGTTATGGTGAAATTTGTAGAATTAAGTTTAAATAGGTCTCTAAAGACTCTGCCATCCAAGATTTCCTTTCCAATGGCTATCTCTTTAATTCTTCCACTTGGAGTTTTTTCTATAAGCTTTATTTTTTCTGTAAGATTACCTGCATTTACATTTGCTTCAGGATATGCACTATTAATCTTATTTATAAATTCCTCATCTGTTATGGTAATTACAGTTTTATATCTTGGAGCATTCTCCTCATATGGACTTTGTACTGATTTTAAATATGGGGTATCTTCAGAAAATACATTCACCGCATCCTCCGTCATTCCTCCACTTGTTGAATGATATAAGGACTCTATAACCTCTCCATTATAATAAATCAACTCTCCTTTTGTAGAATCCACTGCCTCTTCTATTTTCCCCCAGTAATTTTCAATCCATTCCTCTCCCTTTATCTGTCTAAGTTCACCAAGGGAAAGGTAAGCCTGGCAATGAACTCCTCTGCATATGGAAGCTGCCTTATGGTCTGGATGGCCATCTGGATATCTAAGAGATCTACTTACTGCATATGTTCTGGCTGCTACCGCCTGAGCCTTTAAAGCTTCGATATTAAACTCTGCGGGCATTTCAGCAGCAACTACCCCTTTAATGTAAAGCTCCAGTTCCATTTTTTCCACAGAGTCATTATATGGGTTATAGAGATTAATCGTATCAACACTCTCCACTACCTCCACTGGCTCCTTAGTCTCATTTACTATTGGTAACTCTTTTTCAGGTACCTTGACACTCTCTCCAGATACTACATTTTCTCTGGGTACAAAATTAAAGGCCTTAACAATAACTGTAGGCAATAAAATAGTTATTATTAAGACCATCATCAAATAAATTCCAATTTTTCTCATGAAATCCCCTCGTCTCCATAGTATAGTTAATAGTATGTAACGTTGAGTTTAATTAGACCATGAATTTTAAATTATTACTGACTATTTCATATTACCTAAATTCATAATTCACAATTCACAGTTCACAATGTTTTGTTAGTGTCATTCTTAAAAGTGTAAAACCCGAGATTCCTCGACAGGCTCGGAATGACAGTTATTATGTCATCCTGAGACGGGCAGTAGATTACTGCTAACGAAGGATCTCGGGTTTTATTTTTTCTTTTAATTTTTCATTTTTAATTGTTAATTACTTATTCTTAATTCTTATCTTTTAAATGTCAATTGTCAATTGTCAATTGTCAATTGTTAGAAGCTTTTTCTATAAATCTTTGCTCCAAGTTTACTGAACTTTTCTTCTATTCCATCATATCCTCTGTCAATATGATAGATATTGTCTATTTCAGTTACTCCATCAGCCACTAGTCCTGCAAGTACCAATGCTGCACCTGCTCTTAAGTCAGATGCTTTAACTGGAGCACTTGTTAGATTATTAATTCCTTGAATAATAGCAGAACGGCCATCTATCTTAATATCTGCACCCATTCTCTTTAACTCATCAACATGCATAAATCTGTTTTCAAATACAGTTTCTATTACAACACTTGTCCCTTCACACAAGGTCATTAGTGCCATAAACTGAGCTTGCATATCAGTAGGAAAACCAGGATATGGTAGTGTCTTAATATCTATTGCTTTAAGTTTTCCATTTCCAATAACTCTAATTGAATCTCCGTTTTCAATAACTGTGCATCCAGCTTCTTTAAGTTTTGCTATAACTGGTTTAATATGATTAGAAATTACATTTTCAACTACAATATCTCCATTTGTAATAGCTGCCGCAACCATAAAGGTACCCGCTTCAATTCTATCAGGTATAATTGCATGTCTTGCTCCACCTAGTTTCTTAACACCTTTGATTCTAATAGTAGATGTACCTGCACCCTTAATATCAGCACCTAATTTATTTAAAAAGTTCGATAAGTCAACAATTTCAGGTTCCATAGCTGCGTTGTCAAGTATAGTTTCACCTTCTGCCATAACAGCAGCCATCATAATATTTTCTGTAGCTCCAACTGATGGGAAGTCAAGATATATCTTATCTCCTGTAAGCTTGTCAGCATAAGCACTGATGTTTCCGTGATCTGCATCAATAGTAGCACCTAACGCTTTGAATCCCTTTAGGTGTAAATCAATTGGTCTAGTACCTATTGCACATCCTCCAGGCAAGGAGTTCTTAGTCTTACCTAATCTTGTCAATAATGGACCCATTACAAGGAATGATGCCCTCATTTTGCTCATAAGCTCATAGCTTGTTTCAAATTTATTTACATTTGAAGAATTGATTTTAATAACATCTTTATCTAAATATTCTACTGTTGAGCCTAAAGATGTAAGTACTTCACACATTAGTTCAACATCCTTCAGTCTTGGCACATCCTCTAATATAATATCCTCTGTTCCCAATAATGAAGCTGCCAACAAAGGTAGAGCTGAATTCTTTGCTCCACTTATTCTTACATTACCTCTTAGTGGTGGACTTTTCTCCACTAATATCTTTTCCAATATATCTCCTCCTACTTAATAGCCACTGGTTATAATAGGGGTTCCTATCCATATAATAGTCTTATTATCATATTCAGAATATCTTAATGCAACATTAAGATTTATTCTATCTTCACCAGCTAAAATATTATCATCTATATATTCAGTATATGCAGTCAGGGAGACTAGATTGTCATCACTGTATGCATCCACTATTCTGCCATTTATATTATGTATTGATTTCATTGTCTGATTTATATCATACTCACTAAATTTACCACTAAACTCACCCAAAATGCAAGTGGTAATTTCTACATTACAGTTAAATGAATTAAACAACTTTTGAATCCTATCTATTATATCATTATTTTCTACAAAAATCTCTTTTTTGTTCATATTTATATATAAATATGTTTCTCCTTGTTCATGAATATTTATATATGAACTCAAGATTATTGTTAATGTATTTCTATTATTATCATATCCAGAATAACTAACCTGACTATATCCATCATCTGATATTTCTTCCTTTACATAGCAAGCTCTATCTGGAGTTCCTTCACTAATATCTTTTTCTACTCCTGAAATTCCTATAAATTTGATTACATCTTGTCCAATATTATCTAATTCTTTTACATCAAGAAATCCTTCCTTAATCTTTCCATTTGCACTAATATCTTCTTCTATAAAATCCCCATTTAGATTATTCATTATGGATAGAAGAATCTCTTCTTGACTTAAATCCTCACTGGCTTGTGTTAAAACAGGCAATAAACATAAAATTATAATAACAAATAATAATACCTTTTTCATTTTTATCCTCCCTCAAATCAATTGGTATTGTCAAAAATTATAGTATTAAATCTCTGACAACTCTGATTTTTAAACAT
>CAZHLF010000192.1:0-4613 GCA_964532845.1 uncultured Tissierella sp. | reverse complement strand
AGCCTTTGATAATGCAATATATTTTTCCTTTATATTACACTCATCTAAGTTTTTTCCAAAGGATGTTAATGCATATCTTTTTATACTTTCTTTAATTATTTCCTTATGTTCCAATATCCTACCTCCTATATATATGTGTAAGTTTTTCAATTCTCTCAGCTAGTTCATGGCTTAATAATGATTTATCTACTCTCCAAGTCCAATTAGTACCAAGGGTAGAAGGTTCATTCATTCTGGATTCCTCTCCTAATCCTAAGAAATCTTGCATCTGACCAATGGCAAGATATGCAGGAGAAGCCCAAGCTCCTCTTAATAGTCCCCAATGTAGACCTTCGACCTTGTCCAATTTAAAATATTCCACAGCATAATCATATTCTTCTTTTGGGGCAGTATCAAACCAGGCCTTTGCCGGATGATTATCATGGGTTCCAATATAAACAACCGAGTTGTTTCCATAATTATGTGGCATAAAGTGACTATCACCCTTTGTATCAAAGGCAAATTGTAATACCTTCATATTAGGAAATCCTGTAGCTTCCAAAAGTTCTCCAAGACTGTCGGTATAAAAACCTAAATCCTCTGCAATTATATCCAACTCTCCAAGTTCTTGTTTTACTTTATTAAACAGTTTCATACCAGGACCTTCTGTCCATTTGCCATTGGCTGCTGTTTTGTCAGTTGAATTAACTTCCCAATATGCATCAAAGCCTCTAAAGTGATCTATTCTTAAGGTGTCATAAAGGCTGAAGCTATGTTTAATCCTCTTAATCCACCAATCATATCCTCTTTCTTCAATTGCTTTCCAATTGTATATTGGATTTCCCCAAAGCTGTCCTGTTTCTGAAAATGCATCTGGAGGACATCCAGATATAGTCTTTGGAGCTAAATCTTCATCAAGATTAAATAAGCTTGGATTTGCCCATGCATCACAACTATCCTCAGCTATATAAATTGGAAGATCCCCTATTATTTTTATCCCCTTTTTATTAGCATACTCCTTAAGCTTTTCCCATTGTTTTGAAAAATAATATTGTGTAAAAACCCAAAAGAATATTTCTTCTACATAAGCATTTTCAAATTCTTTTACCTTCTCTGAATTGATGAACTTATACTCATCAGGCCATTTGTTCCAAGCAATACCATTATTATGGTTTTTTATTGCCATAAACAAGGAATAGTCCCTTAACCAACTTCTGTTTTCTTCATAGAAGTTTAAGAGTTCATTTTTTAAACCATCTTTCAAATTTATATAGGCTTTATTAAGCAAAGGCATTTTGTTATGGAACAACTTACCATAGTCAACTTTGGAAGAATCCCATCCTAAGTCTAATTTCTCAACATCCTCCCGAACTAAAGATCCATTTTGAATAAACTCATTTAAATCTATAAAATATGGATTTCCTGCAAATGCAGAAAAGCTCTGATATGGAGAGTCGCCAAAACCAGTCATCCCCAGTGGTAGTATTTGCCAATATTTTTGTTTTGAAAGGGCTAGAAAGTCTACGAAATTATATGCTTCCTTCCCAAAATCACCTATGCCATATTCTCCTGGCAAAGAAGAAATATGCATTAATATGCCACTTGATCGTTTTCGCATTTTTTCAACCTCCATTGCTTTGTGCAATCGTTTGTACAATATAATCATTATATACCCAAATGATATTTTTGAAAACAAAAATAAAAAGAGCCGATGTAAAACTCATTTTAACAAGTTTCACATCAACCCTTATCATTAACCTTCAAGATATGCGTTTTTAACTGATTCATCATTTAACAATTCACTGGCTTTTCCTTCCAGTTCAATTTCTCCGGTTCTTACTATATATGCTCTATCTGCCCATTTAAGTGCCATATTAGCATTTTGCTCTACTAGAAGTACTGTCATACCTGATTTATTAATTGTTCTTATAATCTCGAATATTTCACTTACAATTATAGGTGCTAAACCCATACTTGGTTCATCAAGAAGTATCATCTTTGGTCTGGACATTAAGCCCCTTGCTATGGCAAGCATTTGCTGTTCTCCACCTGATAATGTTCCAGCTAATTGTTCACGTCTTTCCTTTAATATAGGGAAATATGTATAAGCTTTTTCAATATCTTCAGCAATTTCTGCTTTGTTTGACTTTGTATAAGCCCCCATCTCCAAATTTTCCAATACGCTCATGGTGGAAAATATTCTTCTTCCTTCAGGAACATGAACCATTCCAAGTTTAACAATATCTGGCGCAGAAAGTGCGTTTATGTTCTTTCCATCAAATATTATCTCACCACTTCTTGGCTTTATAAGTCCAGATACAGCTTTTAGTGTGGTGCTTTTTCCAGCTCCATTTGCACCAATCAGTGTTACAATTTCACCTTCATTTATTTTTACATTTAAGCTTTTTAGGGCATGGATAGCTCCATAATATACATTAAGATTTTTTAATTCCAGCATTAATTTGCCTCCTCCCCTAAATAAGCCTTGATGACTCTTTCGTTCTTTTTAATTTCTTCAGGAACACCGCTGGCAATTAGATTACCGTAATCAAATACAAATAGTCTTTCACAGATATTCATAACCAAACTCATATCATGTTCTATTAAAATAATAGTTAAATCGAAAGCTTCTCGTATCCACTTTATCAATTCAGTTAATTCACCAGTTTCCTTAGGATTCATACCTGCAGCAGGTTCATCCAAAAGGAGTAATTTAGGATTTGCAGCCAATGCCCTTGCTATTTCAAGTCTTCTTTGATCTCCATAAGCAAGATTTCTTGCAAATGCATCTTTCTTATCAAGAAGATTAAATTTTTCCAGTAGTTTAAGTGCTTCTTCTAATGTTCCTTTTTCTTCCTTATAATATGAAGGAAGTTTTAAGAAAGCTGAAGGCACAGAATATTTCATCCCATTATGAAACCCAATAAGTACATTCTCTAAAACAGTCATATTTTGAAAAAGTCTGATGTTTTGGAATGTCCTCGCTACACCATATCGTGTCATTTTATGCGGTTTAAAATCCTTAGAAGTAACTCTCGTATTCAAATCATATTCTATTTCACCTGTTGTAGGAGTATAAATACCAGTTAGAAGGTTAAAAAATGTAGTTTTTCCAGCTCCATTAGGGCCTATTAAACCAATGATTTCTCCCTTTTCGATACTTAACGATACGTCTGTAACAGCCTTAATACCTCCGAAAGCTCTGGATAGATTACTTACCTTTAGAACTGACATTAAGTTTTCCTCCCTTCTTGAAGATACTAAACTCAGATTTACCCATCAAACCTGAAGGTCTATATACCATTATTAAGAACAATATTACTGCATAGATAACCATTCTTAAATCTGGTATGCTTTGTAAGAATGTTGAAATAACCGAAAGTGCTACCGCACCTACTATAGAACCAGTAATAGAGCCCATTCCTCCAAAAACAACTATTACTAATATATCTATTGATTTCATAAATCCAAATGAGTCAGGTTTTATGAAATAGAAGTAATTTGCATATAATGCCCCTGCTATTCCTGCAAAGAAAGCTCCTATGGCAAAAGCTAATACTTTATAAAATGTAGTGTTAATTCCCATTGCCTCTGCTGCTATTTCATTCTCTCTAATGGATATACAAGCTCTTCCATGATATGACTTGATAAAATTGCTGATTAATAAAATAGTTAATACAGTCATAACAAAGATCCAGGTCCAGTTTGTATATTGTGGAATATCATTGAAGCCTATTGCACCGCCGATATAATCTATATTTAATGCTAGAATTCTTACGATTTCTCCAAAGCCCAATGTCGCTATTGCAAGATAATCACCTTTAAGTCTTAATGTTGGAATACCAATTATTATACCTGCAATTGACGCTGCTATACCAGCAGCTATTATTGCAACAATAAACGGTTGATTTAGTTTCGCAGTAAATATTGCAGATACATAAGCACCAACTGCCATGAATGCTGCATGTCCAAGAGTGAACTGTCCGGTAAAACCCGTTATTAAGTTAAGACTTACAGCAAGGATAATATTTATACCTATTAATGTTAAGTTAAGCTGAATATAGGAATCAATAATTCCATTGTTGATTAATATTTGTCCTACTATATATGAAATTATCAGTATAGCAGCTATTATAATATTTTTCTTTTCTAAATGCTTCATCATAATACCTCCTATACCTTTTCCTTTAAGTTCTTGCCAAGTAATCCTGTAGGCTTAACAAGAAGTATTATTATAAGGATTGCGAATGCTACAGCATCCTTATAAACCGAACCACCAAAAGCACTTACTATAGTTTCAGTAATTCCAAGAAAGAATCCGCCAAATACAGCACCAGGTATAAGTCCAATTCCACCTAAAACTGCTGCAACAAAGGCCTTCAATCCAGGACCAGAACCCATTAGAGGGTTTATTGTGTTATAGTAGACTCCAACTAATACTCCTGCTGCGCCAGCCAAAGCTGAACCCATAGCAAATGTATAGGAAATTATCTTGTTTACGTTAATACCCATCAATTCTGCAGCATCCTTATCAAGGGCTACTGCTCTCATTGCTTTACCAACTTTAGTTCTTCTTACTACATACTGAAGTGCAATCATTAAAATTACAGTTATTGCTAGTATATATATGTTTT
>CAZHLF010000191.1:0-4715 GCA_964532845.1 uncultured Tissierella sp. | reverse complement strand
GATTTTGAAGACAATGATAAGATGAGTTTTAATGATATTATCTATATAATACAAAGCAATTACAAGAGATATATGGATGGGAGCATTAAGAACATCAATCTACACATAAGTATAAATGATAATTTAATTATCAATAAATACTATTCAATATTTACCGTTTTAAACAATTTGATTACTAATGCAATAGATGCTATAGAGGTTACTGGTTATATTAAATTACAGCAGAATATTGATAAGGATTTTTTAGTAATTAATGTGATAAATAGTGGTGAGACTATAGATCCTGAACTTATCCCCCTACTATTTAATCCAGGATTTACTACTAAATATGATGAAGTCACCGGAAACTCTTCTACAGGTATAGGTCTATCACATGTGAAAAATATTGTGGATGAGTTAATGGGAAATATTGAAGTATACTCAGATAAAGAAACAAGATTTACTATAAAAATACCATTACAAAATTTAAGAGGGTGAAACTATGCAAAATACTATAATGATAATAGATGACGATATAAATGTAGTAAAAATGTTAAGCAATTTAATAAAGAAGAACAATTTAGGCAAAGTAGTTGAAGAACTAACAGATGCTGAACATGCAGTTGATAAAATTTTGTTTTACAATCCTAGTATTATTCTAATAGATTATCTGTTACCAACTACTGATGGAGTAAATATTATTAATGAAGTTATCTCTAAAGGATTTACTGGAAAGATAATTATGATATCACAGGTAGAAAATCAATCAATGATTGCAAACGCATATAAAAGTGGAGTCTTGTTTTTTATTGGTAAACCAATAAATTCAGTAGAAGTAATTAATGTTATTAGGAATGTATGGCATAGTATTGAGCTGGAAAATTCACTTTCTTTAATTAAATCAGCTTTGCTTAATGTAAATCAAAAAGGTACTTCAGATGGTAGTGAGACATCAAAAATTGAAAAAATATTAACTGAGTTGGGAATCATCTCCGATTCAGGTTCTAAAGATTTGATAGACACTATTACAATTATCAATAATTATTTAAAATCAGACCAAAGCTATCAATACAATTTAAAGGATATATATAAAGAAGTATTAAGAAGAGAAACTCAAAATAAAATAATAAGCTCCAAAGATATCAAATCTATTGAACAACGAATTAGAAGAATAATTCAGAAGGCCCTGAATAATACTGCCGAATTAGGTTTAGAGGACTTTTATAATCCTATTTTTTCAGAATTTGCTGGCCTATTATTCGATATGAAAAGCGTTAGACAAGAAATGAAATATATAGTAGATCCCTCTGAAGACAGAGGAAAAATCAGCATTAAAAAATTTATTAATGGTATCTTAACTAAGATATAGAAGGTGAAAATACCTCCCAACTCTTGAACGACTAAACCATTTCTTAGTGTACCTTATTTCAATTGTGTAGTACCTTGTCGTTCTATGTAGTTTTTTGTACTCCATAGGTTATACTTGTTTAGTATAAAAAATGGAGGTGTCAAAATGGTTTTAGAATTAAACATGATACAATCGATTGCATTGGCAGTAATCGTATTATTATTAGGACAATATCTTGTAAAAAAAGTTAAATTCCTATCAGATTATTGTATACCAGCACCGGTTGTAGGAGGACTTATTTTTGCATTACTAGCTTTATTATTAAAACAAACAGATGTATTGGAGTTCCAATTTGACGGAACATTAAAGGATCTTGCTATGACTGCTTTCTTTACATCAGTTGGATTTAGTGCTAGCTTTAAACTGTTGAAAAAGGGTGGTTTAAAAGTATTTATATTCCTAGGAGCAGCAGTAGGTTTGGTAGTTCTGCAAAATGTACTAGGTGTAGCACTTGCTTCTCTATTTGATTTAAATCCTCTTCTTGGAATGGCAACAGGTTCAGTTCCTATGACTGGTGGTCATGGTACATCAGCAGCATTTGGACCTATTATGGAAGAAGCAGGAGCTATTGGAGCAAATACAGTAGCTTTAGCTGCTGCAACTTTTGGATTAGTAGCAGGTAGTTCAATAGGTGGACCAGTAGGTAAAAGACTAATAGAAAAGTATAAGCTTAAAAGTGATAACGGTAAATCTGCAGGATTTGAAGTGGATGAACTAACAGATAAACAAAGACCATTGATTGAAAACAACTTTTATGTTGCTTCCTTTGAACTAATTATAGCCATGGGATTTGGTACTATTATATCAACTTTACTACAAAGTACAGGACTAACATTCCCACCATACATAGGTGCAATGCTAGCAGGAGCAGTTATCAGAAACTTATCTTATACTACTAGAGCATTCGATGTACCAAAAGTGGAAATTGATATAATCGGTGGTGTTGCTTTATCATTGTTCCTAGCAATGGCACTAATGACATTAAGATTATGGGAACTTGCTGAGTTAGCAATACCAATGATTGTAATGCTATTTGGTCAAGCATTATTAATGTTCTTATATTCTAATCTAATTACCTTTAAATTAATGGGTAGTGATTATGATGCAGCCATACTAGCAGCAGGTCATTGTGGCTTTGGATTAGGTGCTACTCCTAATGGAATAGCTAATATGACTTCTGTAACTGGAAGATTTGGACCTTCTCCAACTGCATTCTTTATATTACCATTAGTTGGGAGTTTGTTTATAGATTTCTTTAATTCAACAATCATTACATTATTTATGAACTTTATTGGATAAAATAAATGCTTTAAAAAATAAACCTCTTAAAGATAACTCTTTAGGAGGTTTTATTTTTAGTCTGGATAAATTCAGCAGCTTTTACTGCTTTTTTAATATAAAACTCGTTATTAAATATTTTTCCCGATAATGTCAAACTCTCAATTATCAGTTCATTCCATGAGGGATTAATCTTCTCATGCCTTTGTGGCATTTTCCTTTTTTCTCTATAGGTAAATAACATCTGAACCATACTATTTAAGCTAGGTTCATTTTCCACATCACCTAAACTTGAATAAATTAGATTAGGAATGTTTTTTCCTTCATAGTTACCTTCCTTAGTAATGTCATAGAATCTATTCAGGAGTCCTCCCCATTCCTCACCTAGTAATCCAATTATTTCATCTGCTTCAAATAGATAATAAGCACCATCTATACTCTCAAAATCTAATTGGATTCCAGAATAAAATCCTCCTTCTTCACTTTGCAAATCTCTTAGTATAAACTCGTATGTTTTCTCAGCTATTTCTTTATATATTGAGATATTTGTTATTTCGTATACTTTAGTATAAGCTGTTGCCAATAAAGCATTGTCATATAACGTCTTTTCAAATTTTGGAATTAGCCAATTCTCATCATCTGAAAACATAAAAAATCCATATCCAATATGGTCAAAGATTCCACTCTTATATAATTTCTCTAAAATTGATTTTGCCATTTCCAGAGAATTTTTATCATCATTCTTAAACGAGTGATCCAAAAGCTCTATTATATAATTAGGAGTAGGAAATTTTGGACTTTCATTTATTCTTAAATCATTCATATAATCATCCTTACTTTAGTTGATATTGGGTATTATACCCAATAGGATATATAACTAATTACAATTTGAATATATCAAGGGTTTGTAATATATTAAGATTAAAGGAGTGTTTAATATGAGTATTGAAAGATTAAAAGAGATTCTTGATAATAGTAGCAATATAGTATTTTTCGGCGGGGCAGGTGTTTCAACTGAAAGTGGAATCCCTGATTTTAGATCGGCTAATGGAATTTATTCAAAAAAGCTTAACAAGGATTTTTCTCCTGAAGAGATATTGAGCCATAGCTTTTTTAAAAGACATACAGAGGAATTTTATAAGTTCTATAAAAACAATATGATTTATTCTGATGCTAAGCCAAATCCTGCTCATATTGCTCTTGCTAAACTAGAAGAGATGGGTAAACTTAAAGCTGTTATTACTCAAAATATAGACGGCCTACATCAAATGGCTGGATCAAAGAATGTATTGGAACTTCATGGTTCAATCCATAGAAATTATTGTGAGAAATGTAGAACAGATTATAATTTAGATTTCGTTGTAAATTCAGAATCTACTCCAAGATGTATTAAGTGTGGGTCGGTAATTAGGCCAGATGTAGTACTGTATGAAGAGCCTCTAAATATGGATATATATGAAAAGGCAATAGATTATATTAGAAATGCTGATGTATTAATTATTGGGGGTACTTCCTTGATAGTTTATCCAGCAGCATATTTAATCCAATATTATAGAGGCAATAAATTGATATTGATAAATAAGTCTTCAACCCAATATGATTCAAAGGCTATCCTAACCCTTAATGATAGTATAGGTAAAGTGTTTGAAAGACTTGAGGCACTATAAAATACCCCCATAGATAGGATTGGTATTCTACCTTTTTTGGGGGGTATAGCCTACTTCTCAAGATTTAAAAGCTTTTCCTTAATATCAAGTCCTCCGCCATAACCTACAAGTTTTCCGTTAGAGCCAATTACTCTATGGCAAGGAATAAAAATCGAAATTGGATTTCTGTTATTAGCTAAGCCCACTGCCCTGCTGGCTTTGTCATTGCCTACTCTTTCTGCAATTTGTTTATAGCTTCTTGTCTCTCCATAAGGAATTTCCTGTAGTGCTTTCCATACCTTCATTTGAAAATCCGTACCAATAGGCTCTAAAGGTAGATCAAAATCTCTTCTTTTACCTTCAAAATACTCAGTTAATTGTTTTGCAGCCTTCTTTAAAAGCTC
>CAZHLF010000190.1:0-4732 GCA_964532845.1 uncultured Tissierella sp. | reverse complement strand
TTTTATTAATGCTATCAGAAGAAAAAGAAATATGTTAAAATAAATATATAAATGAAAATGATGAGAAGGAAATAGATTAGGGGTTAAGTATGGGAAGAAATGATTCGTGTTTTTGTTTAAGTGGTAAAAAGAAAAAGAAATGTCACCCAGATATTCATGAAGAAAGTCAGGCTGCAGAAAAACTAAAGATTTATGGGCAACTTGAAGGAGCTTTAAAAAACCATAATCAAGAAACAGAAGGAATCACTTTATGTGTTGAAGGCTGTAGTGATTGCTGTTTTGATTATTTTACAGTTCAGAGTATAGAATTTGACTTAATACTAAATGAATTATGTAAATGGGAAAGGGAAAAGTTAGATAAACTTATTAATAAAGTAGAAGAATATTGGGAAAAGTTAGTAAGTGACCATCCAGAAGTAGGTCGATTGTCTCAAAAATTAAATGATGCTGAAATTGATGAAATACATTCATCAATATATAAAACCAGCTTTCCATGTGTATTTTTAGATGAGAATTCTGGGCTTTGTCAGATATATAGTATCAGACCATTTAAATGTAGGGTGTTTGGAAGGACATATTATGCTCAAAATGATGGAAGCGTAATGCCCATTGCATGTGATAAATACGGAAAAATCCTCAATGAAGAAAACTTTGGAGTATTTTTCCATGATGTAACAGAACTCTTAGATAATAATACTGACCTTTCTATTATTGAAGATAAGAAAAGGAATATAGCTTTTTTAACACCTGAATATCCACTTATCTATAATTTATACAAACATTTTGTAGTAGATAAATTAGGAACAGTTGTTGAGGATTTTGATGAGAAATTTAAGCATGCTAAGAGTAGTTACCATAGTAATATTATAGACAATATGATTCGAGGAAAATAAGATCACTGTTGTATTTTGTTATAGAAGGGAGATTAAAATGAAGATGATAAAGCATATTACTATAGCTCTTGCTTTGGTCATTTTGCTTACAGCTTGTAATTCTACTGAGACCACTAGTGATGATGTGACAAAGAACTCAGCTACAAACCTTAGTATAAAAGAGACTAAAGAATTTATTCAGGATCAAGAGGATTTATTTATACTAGATGTTAGAAACAAAGATGAGTATGATGCTGGGCATATTGAAGGAGCAGTTTTAATTCCCTTGAGTGAGTTAGAGAATAGAATTGATGAAGTAGAGGAATACAAAGATAAACCAATTCTTGTCTATTGCCGCTCAGGAAATAGGAGTAGTCAAGCTGTAAAGATACTCCTTGACAATGATTTTCTTCAAATTTATCACATGAAAGATGGATATATGAATTTTAAGTAAAAAGTTGACATAAAAAAGACAAGTTACATATCATAATGTAGCTTGTCTAATTTTTTAATTTTGCTTTTTTACCATTTTATATTCATCATAAAGTTTAAAGTATGGACAATTATAAAATGTATAATTTACAAACCGCTCCATCTCATCCTGGTCTAAGTTCATCATACAAGTATATTGTTCATAATCTTCATCATAGTCGTAGTAAACGCAATTCTCACAGTTAGAAGTAGCTATTATAACACCTCCAAGACAGGGGGACGTTTCACTTGTCTTTCCCTTTTTCTAATTTACATAATACTACTAGGAATTTTAAAAGTCAAATAAGTAGTTTTAATTAATATTTTCATTTCTAGGAGGAATAATAAATGAAAATAAGTGTAAAGGGATCATTAGAGAAATGATTATAGGTGGAAATTGTGTTTATACCAAATAGAATAATATTTGAAAAAGATTCACTAGACTATGAAATTGGAAAAAACATATATACATTATTTAAAGATAAAGCTGGAGTAGAGATAATTATAATAAATTCAAATAAATATAAACAACATATCCCTGGAGATGATTTATATACTCAATATAGGGAAGGGAAAAGGACTTTAGTTGTAGGAACTAAGAAGAGCCTTAAGTTTCAATCATGCAAACCATCAGCCCATTTTCAGCTGTCTTTAGTATCAGGTTGTATTGGACATTGTGAGTATTGTTACTTGAATACAAGACTGGGAGATAAGCCATTTATTAGGGCACATGTAAATATAGATGATATTCTTAATACTGCAAAGAAACATATTGATGAAAGACTTCCTGATATTACAATATTTGAAGGAGCCGCAACCTCTGACCCTGTACCAGTAGAACCATATACTAATTCCCTTAAGACTGCCATAGAATATTTAGGTAGAATTGATAATGCAAGATTTCGTTTTGTTACATGATGTAGAATCACTTCTAAACATAGACCATAATAATCATACAGAGATTAGATTCAGCTTAAATACAGCCTCTATAATAGATAAGTATGAACACTTTACAGCATCTGCTAATAAGAGGATTGAGGCGAGTATGAAGGTAGCAGAGGCAGGATATCCAGTAGGATTTTTAATTGCTCCAGTATTTATTTATCCTAATTGGAAGGAAGACTACAAAGATCTATTGATGGAGCTAAGCAAAAAGCTGCCAAAGAACATGAAGTTTCCTGTAACATTTGAGATTATATCTCACAGATATACTACTACTGCTAAAAGTAGAATTCTAGAAGTTTTCCCGGAAAGTGAACTTCCAATGAATGACGAAGAGAGAAAGTACAAGTATGGGCAGTTTGGTTACGGGAAGTATGTATACGAAAAGGATATTATTAACGAGATGAAGGATTTTTTACAAAGGAAATAAATGAGTTATTCCATAATAAAGAAATATTGTATATTATTTAAAATATTAATTTAAGCAAGTAATTAAAAATCTACTTATTACCTAGATAATAAGTAGGTTTTTTTATTTTTGCAAAGTGTACTTGACATAATATGCAAAGCGAGCTATACTTTAAATGTAAAGTATACTTTGCAAAAAGGAGGTCGAAAATGAAAACTAGAATTCAGGAATTGAGGAAGATGAACAAGTTATCTCAAGAAGAATTAGCTCAAGCAGTTGGAGTAACTAGGCAAACCATAACATCATTGGAAAACGAAAAATATACAGCATCATTAGTACTGGCATATAAAATAGCAAATTATTTTGGACTGACTATCGAAGAAGTTTTTGATTTTTCAGACGTGGATTTAAATGATTAAGGAGGTAATAATTATGGTAAAGTTTAAGGATGTTTTGATGAAAAGAATAGTTATATTAAGTAGTCTTGGTGTTATAGCTATTGTATTCACTGTTGTAATTGGTTTTTGGGGTTATAGCAAAATAGGTATTGATACTCATATTAGTGATTTTGTGCATGGTGGGCAAACAGGGTTATTTACTGGATTTGTAGTAATTATGCTAAGAGATATAGTTAAGTATATAAGGGCAATAAAGGATGAGGATAGAGTAAAAGCAATTTACATTGAGGAAAATGACGAGAGAAATAAGCTAATAAATGACAAGATAGGTAGTGTTGGGTATAATTTTGTTATACTAGGTCTGATGGTTGCTACAATCATTGCAGGATTTTTTAATGAAGTAGTTTTTTTAACTTTGCTAGGGGCATTGGCATTTATGGCTTTAATGAAGGTATCATTGAAAGTATATTATAATAAAAAATACTAATAATGAATTAAAATTCAAAACTTAAGTATTCATTTTAATCTCTATCTCTTCGTGGTATAATTAGACAGCTATTAAAATAACGGGAGGATTAAGATTAATGATAAAACTTATGGCAGATTCAACCTGTGACTTATCAGAGGAAATAATTTCTAAATATAATATTGGTATAGCACCTCTTAATATAATAATAAACGGTATAACCTATAGAGATAAAGTAGATTTAAAATCAGATGAATTTTTCAAAATGTTACCTACTTTAGACCAATTACCTACTACATCAATGCCTAGTCCGGAGGAGTATTTAAAGATTATAGATGATGCTATTAAAGCTGGGTATACTGAAATACTATGCATATGCATGTCTAGCGGAACAAGTGGATCATATCAATCTGCTGTACTTGCCAAGGAATATTTTTATGGAAATAATCCAGACTCCAATATCAAAATTCATGTTTTAGACTCTTTATCTATGAGTCACGGCAGTGGATGGTTAATATTGAAAAGTACACAGATGATAGAAGAAGGATATAGTTTCGATGAATTAGTAGAATTTAATGAAAAATATAAAATAAAAGTGAAGCATTTTCTTTGTGTAGATGATTTAAATAATTTAATAAAAAGTGGTCGATTAACAAATGCTAGTGCATTCATAGGTAAGCTGTTAAGGGTAAAGCCTATTATGTCAATGAGAAAGGGTAAAGGGGCCATTGTTGCAAAGGAAAGAGGACTAAACAATGTCTTGAAGTATTATGTTGAAGAATTTGAAAGAAGAGTTGATATAGAATTAACTAATTTTATTATAGTTGGATATTCTTCTGATATAAGCAAGGCCAAGGCATTAGAAGAAAAGATAAGAGCTAATACTGAATATGATGGAGATATTTATATTATGCAAATGGGAGTTTCAGTTGGAACTCATGTTGGTCTTGGTGGATTATCCATGTTCTTTGTAGAAGAACGAAATCTTAAGGATGGTCTAGTTAGAAACGAAATTAGAAGTATAAAACAGAAGAAAGATGAACTTCTAAATAAGATAAAAAATTAGAACATAGTAAGACAGGGGGACGTTTCACTTGTCTGGGTAACCAGACAAGTGAAACGGCAGACTGTGTGAGATTAATTAATAAATCAACCTCGAAATTTTTGCAAATTA
>CAZHLF010000189.1:0-4749 GCA_964532845.1 uncultured Tissierella sp. | reverse complement strand
GAGAAGGTATATTTTATGGAGGCTTTTACTCATTTAACAGAGTTTCTTCAAGGAGAATTATATATACTTCACTATATATCACAAAATTTAGATGAGGAAATCAATCCTTCCAGCATTAGTGAAAAGCTACATTTGACTCGACCTCGAGTTACTGCTATATTAAGCACTTTAAAACAAAAAGGATATATAGAAACAGAGCAGAATGAAGAGGACAGAAGACGTTTGGCTGTCAGGATTACAGAGGAAGGACTAAATTTTATTAATGAAAGGCAAATAAATGCTAAGGCATATTTCCAGGTTTTTATAGATTCTGTTGGAGAAGAAAATACTAAGGAGTTAATTAGAATTATAAATTTAGCAGTAAGTGAATTAGATAAGAATAATGAAAGACCAGGTGAATAAAATGAAGGATTTTGTTTTATTGGAGAATGTTTGTAAGTATTATCAAATGGGGCAGTACAAAATAGCAGCATCTGATAATATTTCGTTTAATATAGAAAAAGGTGAGTTTTGTGTAATAGTAGGACCAAGTGGTGCAGGAAAGACAACAGTGTTAAATATGCTAGGTGGTATGGATTCCTGTGATGAAGGAAGAATTGTTCTGGATGGCACAGAGGTTAGTAAACTGGATGAAAAGCAGCTAACAGACTATAGACGTCATGATGTAGGCTTTGTATTTCAGTTTTATAACCTGGTGCAAAACCTTACTGCACTTGAAAATGTAGAACTAGCATCTGAAATCTGTAAAAATCCACTTGATCCTGAAGAGGTACTTTCTCAGGTTGGATTATCAGATAGAATGCTTAACTTTCCAGCACAATTATCTGGGGGAGAACAGCAAAGAGTATCCATAGCAAGAGCTTTGGCAAAAAATCCAAAGATACTTCTATGTGATGAGCCTACAGGTGCCCTTGACTACAATACAGGTAAAAATATATTAAAACTATTACAGGATTCTTGCAGAAATACAGGAAAGACAGTAATAGTAATAACCCACAATCTAGCCATAGCTCAAATGGCTGATAGAGTTATTCACATCAAGAACGGAAAGGTTTCACAAATGGAAACAAATCCTAATCCACTTCCTGTTGAAAGGATTGAGTGGTAGTGAAAAAGACATATTCTAAAGTAATAGCTCGTGAGATAAAGGAAAGTTTCGGTAGATTTGCAGCCATTTTTGGCATAGTTTCCTTGGGAGTAGGATTTTTATCAGGACTCTTGGTTACAACTCCTGATATGCATAACACCGTAGATGAATACTACGATGAAAATAACATGGCAGATATTTTTATAAAAGCAACAATGGGTCTTACAGAGGATGATTTAAAGTTAGTATCCAGTATGGAAGAAACAAGTGAAATAATGCCAGCATATGTAACTGATGTAATGATGGAAACTGATAGAGATGAAGTTCTTGCAACTAGAATTTATGGTCTTCCTCTAATGAATGGAGATAATGCCAATATTAATAGACTAAAGTTACTAGAAGGAAGAATGCCCCAAAAAGAGAATGAGGTTTTGGCTGAGAGAAGTGGGTCCTTCTTAGCTAATTTTGACATAGGGGATACTATCAAGATATCCACTGAAAACGAGGATTATGAAGACCTTGGAGATAGGTACAATTCCATGGTATTTAAAGTTGTTGGAATAGTTGGCAACTCATTTCATTTCTCTTTGGAAAGGGAAATTACAAATATAGGAAATGGTAGATTAGGTGCAATAATTTATGCAGATTATAAAACTTATAATCTCGATGTCTTTACAGACTTTTATATAACTGCAACAGGTGCAAAGGAAATGGATTCATTCTCTCTAGAGTATGAGAGTAAAATGGAGTCTCTAGTTGAGAAATTAGAAAAAATCGCCAAAGAAAGATCAATTGTTAGATACAATGATGTTTTAAAGAAGGCTGAAAGAGAGCTTTCATTTGGCTGGGCTGATTATGATGATGGTAAATTTAAAGCTGAAGAGGAACTAAAAGATGCTCTGGAGGAACTGGAAGATGGTAGAAGAGAACTAGCTGACGGCCTTAAGGAGTTAAACGATGGAAGACGTGAACTGGCAGATGCAAAGATTACCTTAAAAGAGGAAACAGATGATGCCAATAGAGAAATACTAGATGGGAAAAAGAAGCTAGAAGATGCATTAATTGAGCTTCAGGATGGAGAAAAAGAACTACAGGATGCATGGATTGAACTTCAGGATGGCCAAAATGAGTATCAGAAGGGATATATAGAATTTCTAGATGCTGAAAAAGAATTACAAGATGGTCAAAAGGAATTCGATGAAGGGGAAGAAAAGTATCTTGATGGTGTAAGAAAGCTGGAAGAAGGAAAGAGAGAGCTTCGTCGTGGAGAAAGAGAACTGGCAGCTGCCAGGGAACAACTCAGAGATGGAGAAAGGGAGATAGAGGAAGGCTGGAAGGAATTCCTTGCTCAGAAGGAGTTTTTCTTAAATAGTGTAGATCCATTAGCGAAGAATTTTGGATATTCATCATCAGTTCAGATGCTGGAAGATCCTAATTTAGGAGCTGTACTAGGTGGAGCAAGGGCTCAGATAGATGAGGGAATAGGTCAAGCAGAGGATGGTATAAGGCAATATGAGGAAGGGCTAAAAATTGCTGAAGCAGGACTACAACAACTATTAAATATGCCGATTGAATCCAGGCCGGAAGATTATAATCTTCAAGTTGCAGGAGCTCAGGAACAAATTGACTACTTAAATAGTGAAATTCAAGTACTTCAAGGCACGATATCCAATCTAGAAGCCCAAAAATCTAAAATCCCAGAAGTTTCAACTCTCCAAAACGGTTGGTCTCAATTAAAAGCTGGAGAAAGGGAACTCAAACGTGGAGAAGAAGAGATTCAAGATGGATGGGATCAATACTATGATGGTAAAGAAGAATTAGAGGAAGGCAAAGAAGAGTTAGAAGATGCAGAAAAAGAATTAGAAGATGCTAAAGTGGAGATTGAAGAGAATAGAATTAAGCTTCAAGATGGATGGAAAGAGCTTGAAGAAGGAAGAATTGAACTTCAAGATGCAAAGAAAAAGCTAGACGATGGCTTTAAAGAATATGAAGATGGTAAAAAAGAAATTGCTGATGGCTGGGTTGAATACAAGGATGGTCTTGTAGAAATAGCCGATGCAGAAAAGACGCTTCAGGAGGAACTCCAAAAGGCTAATAAGGAAATCAGAGATGCAGAAATTGAGCTGGCAGATGGTCAAAAGGACTATAATGAAGGCCTTACTGAACTTCAGGACGGAGAAAAGGAATACCAGGAAGGAAAAGAGAAGGCAGAAGAAGAGCTGAATGATGCCCTTGTAGAACTCCTTGATGCTGAAAAGGAGATAAAAGATTTAGAAGTACCAAAGTGGTATGTACTAGATAGAAACTCCAATGTAAGTTTTGTAAGCTTTGAAATCAATGCAGAGAAGGTAGCTGCAGTAGCAAAGGTATTTCCAATATTTTTCTATCTTGTAGCAGCTCTTGTTTCATTAACTACTATGACAAGAATGGTAGAAGAGGAAAGAACTCAGATAGGAACACTTAAGGCTCTGGGCTATTCAAAAGGCTCTATAGTATCAAAATATATTATATACTGTGGTCTTGCTTCTGTTTTAGGTAGTGTTTTTGGTTTGTTTGTAGGATTTAAACTAATTCCATTACTTATTTGGAATGCCTTTGGAGTAATGTATCACTTGCCTGACTTTATAGCTGAATACAATACAAGAATCGGTTTAACTTCATCTGTACTTGCCATTATTAGTACCATGGGAGCTACAATTTATGCATGTAATGAGGCGCTAAAGGAAAAACCTGCAACATTAATGCTGCCAAGGGCTCCAAAGGCCGGAAAGAGAATTATGCTTGAAAAGGTTAAGTTTATCTGGTCCAGACTATCCTTTAATCATAAAGCAACAGCAAGAAATCTATTTAGATACAAGAAACACTTTTTCATGACTGTAATTGGTATCTCAGGTTGTACAGCACTTCTTTTAACTGGGTTTGGACTTAGAGATTCCCTTGGACAATTAGCAAATACTCAGTTTGAAGATATATATAAGTACGATATTATTGTAGAGGTTGATGAAGGCTGGGAAAGTAATGCTGACCTAAAGAATTTATTAAATGACAAAAAAGAAATCCAGGGAAGTATTGGTATAATCTCAGACAAGTCAGAGGTTGAGGTTAAAGATGAAAAACTAGAAGCAACTCTTATAGCTGCAGATTTAGAAAAATTAAAAGATTTCATCTCTATTAGGGATAGGAAAAGTGGAGAACCATTAATCCTCAATAAAAACTCCGTAATAATTACTGAGAAATTAGCTGAAGTACTGAACTTAAAAAATGGAGACTTGTTTAAACTAACTAATTCGGATGATGAGATAGGTGAGTTCATAGTAAGGGGAATTGCTGAAAACTATGCAGGAAATAACATCTATATAAACCTAGATGAATACAATAGAGTATTTGGATTCAACGATAAACCAAATTATCTATATATAAATACTCTATCCACTGATTCCCAAACTCTGGATAGATTAACAGAAAAGTTTTTAGAGAATGAAAATGTGCTAAGTTCAAGTATACTATCTCAAACTAAAGGAAGTTTTGGAAATCTTATGGAGTCAATTGACTATATTGTAGTCTTTATAATAATATCATCAGGTCTATTGGCATTTATAGTACTATACAATCTAACTAATATTAATATCAATGAAAGAAAGAAAGAATTAGCAACTCTAAAG
>CAZHLF010000188.1:0-4757 GCA_964532845.1 uncultured Tissierella sp. | reverse complement strand
GAAACGTAGCTTTACTAGGACACAGTAGTAGTGGTAAAACAACTTTAACAGAAGCGGTTTTATTTGCATTAGGTATTACCAATAGACAAGGAAGAGTAGCAGATGGAAATACTGTTTCTGACTTTGATAAAGAGGAAATAGCCCGAAAGGTATCCATTGGAACATCAGTTATACCTGTAGAATATAAGGATATGAAGTTTAACCTACTAGATACACCAGGTTATTTTGATTTCGTAGGAGAAATGTATGGTGCAAAGAGAGCTAGTGAAGGTTCAATATTATTAGTAGATGCACAATCTGGAATCGAAGTTGGAACTGAAAAATCATGGAAAAATGTTGAAAAATATAAGACTCCTAGAATAATCTTTTTAAATAAGATGGATAAGGAGAATGTTGATTTTGAAAAAATCTTATCCGAATTAAAGGATAAGTTTAGTGATAAAATTATACCATTTGCATTACCAATTGGAGCTTCTGAAAGCTTTAAGGGTTTTGTAAGCGTAATGGATGGAAAAGCATATGAATACAATGGAAAGAATAGAAATGAAGTTCCTTTAACAGGTCCTCAAAAATCAGTTGTTGAAGAGATAAAGGAGACCATATTTGAAAAGGTTGCAGAAACCAGTGAAGAGTTAATGGAGAAATACTTTGGTGGCGAAGCGTTCACTGAAGAAGAGCTAACAAAAGGAATTAGAATGGCAGTAGCAAGTGGAGATTTAGTACCTTTAATTGTAGGTTCAGCTGAAAAGGCTATAGGTGTAGATTTTCTATTAGATATAATAGGGGCATATATACCTTCTCCTTTGGATGTAGGTTCATATACAGGACTTAAGGATGATGAGCCAGTTGAAAGAAAGGTTGATGTTAAGGAACCTTATTCAGCAGTTGTATTTAAGACAATAGTTGACCCATTTGTTGGAAAGATTTCTGTATTCAAGGTTATATCAGGTAAGATAACAAAGGACATGGACCTTTACAACTCAACTAAGGATAAATCTGAAAAGCTAGGCGGCTTGTTTATACTTAGAGGAAAGAATCAAATTGAAGCTTCTGAAATAGTAGCAGGAGACATTGGGGCTACATCAAAGCTAAACTTTACTCAAACTGGAGACACTCTTTGCGACAAGAACAATCAAACACTTTATGATAAAATAGAATATCCAAAGCCAACATTATTCCTGGCTGTTGAGCCTAAGAATAAGGGTGATGAAGAAAAGATTGGTGTTTCACTAAATAAAATGACAGATGAAGATCCAACCTTTACAGTAGAAAGAAATGCAGAGACAAAACAGCTTTTAATCGGCGGACAAGGAAATATGCAACTTGGTGTTATTACTGATAAATTAAAGAATACATTTGGAGTTGAGGTTAAACTTATTAATCCAAAGATTGCTTTTAGAGAAACTATCAAGGGAACTGCAAGTGTACAAGGAAAGCATAAAAAACAATCCGGTGGAGCAGGACAATATGGAGATGTTCATATGAGATTTGAGCCATCCACAGAAGTATTTGAATTTGCTGAGGAGATATTTGGTGGTTCTGTTCCTAGGAACTTCTGGCCAGCTGTAGAAAAAGGTATCAGAGATTCCTTAGAGCATGGAGTATTGGCAGGATTCCCAGTTGTAAACATTAAAGCTACTTTATTTGATGGTTCATACCATGATGTTGATTCCAATGAAATGGCATTTAAACTTGCAGCACAACTTGCATTTAAGAAGGGTATGGAAGCTGCTAAGCCAATTTTATTAGAGCCAATTGTTAAGGTTGAGGTTTCAATACCTGATGATTATCTTGGAGATGTAATGGGAGATATGAATAAACGAAGAGGTAGAATCCTAGGAATGGATCAGCAGGATGATGGAACTCAAAAGCTTATCGCTGAAGCACCTCATGCAGAAATGTTCGAATACGCTATAGATTTAAGAGCCATGACTCAAGCTAGAGGAAGCTTTAAGATGGAATTTGAAAGATACGAAGAGGTTCCTCCAATGATAGCTGAAAAAATTATAGCAAAAGCAAAATTAGAAAAAGAACAAAATTAAAAATAAAATGGCTTAACCGGAAAGGGTTAAGCCATTTTTAATAGATTTGCCATATTTCTACAAAAAAAGGCTTTACGATTAATATTTTTAATGGTATTATTTACTTAATTAAATAGTTTAGAAATCAAATGATAAGTACAAAAGAAATTCGTCTTTTGTAAACTATCAAACGATAAAGGCAAACTTAGGGAGACCTAAGGACGCAAAACTATAGGGCCTGAAAAGGCAGCCAGTTACCGAAAGGAGAGTTTACGTGCGTAAAAGAATATTCCTTTTTGTTCTTGTTTTTTTTATGTCGACTATAGGACAAGCTTATGGTTCATCAATATATAGTATAGCGAAATTAAGTAATAACGAGATAAAAGTCGAAAGTGCAAAGTTTGGAAGTAACATGAGGGTTATGGTTGAAAAAGGTGATGCGAAGTATTACTATAGCTTAAATAACCCAAAGGAAGAACTACCTGTACAGTTGGGAAATGGTCAATATACAGTAAAGATATTGCAAAATACAACTGGAAACAGCTACAAAGTATTAGATAAACAGATATTAAATATAACAAATACTTCAATGGATGTTTATCTTTCATCAAGTCAACCTGTTTATTGGGAAGGTAAGGACAAGCTAGTTGAATTAGCAAGCTTACTTACAAAGGATTTAAAGACTGATAAAGAAAAGGTAGAAGCAGTATATAAATATGTTACAAAAAATATAAAATATGATTATAATAAAATCAATAATATATCTACAGATTATGTACCAAATGTGGAAGCGACCATTGATTCCAAGACTGGTATCTGCTATGATTATTCTGCATTATTTGCGGGTATATTAAGATCACAGGGTATTCATGCTAAGCTAGTAAAGGGATATAAAGTAGGATTAAATGTATATCACGCTTGGAATGAAGTATATCTTGATGGAAACTGGGTTACTATAGATACTACATTTGATGCAGCACTAGCAACAGAAAGTGCTGATGGTATGATAAAACTTGCCAGTGAGTATAATAAGGTTAGAGAATACTAAAATAAAATTAGGCCGAAAGGCTTAATTTTTCAGTGCAAAGGACAAAGAAAGTCAAAGTCTAAGGAGGGTTATTATGTCTGGTCTTAGTAACATTATAGAATCCTTTATAAAGAACCTATTGGAGGAAACTGGTGGAACGATTGAAATTCAGCGAAATGAGTTAGCAGAGTACTTTGATTGTGCTCCATCTCAAATAAATTATGTTCTTACTACGAGATTTACTCCATATAAGGGGTATTATATTGAGAGTAGAAGAGGTGGCGGTGGGTATATTAAAATTATAAAGGTTAGCATAGATGAGTATGAGGATATTAATGAAATTATGGTTAATACCATTGGAGATTCAATTACCAAGAACAAAGCCTTTGATATCATCAATGGTTTAAGAGATGAGGAAATTATAACCCATCGGGAATCTGACATTATTAAAGCTGCAATAGGGGATAGAGCATTAAGAGGTGACAGTAATATCAGAAATATCTTAAGGGCAGATATTTTGAAGAATATTTTGTTGATATTGGTAAAATGAATCTAATTTGGGGGGAATATAAATGATTTGTGATTCCTGCAAGACTAAAACTGCTAAATTTCACTATACAAAAATTATAAATGGAAAAATGGAAGAGCTGCACCTTTGTGAATCTTGTGCCTTTGAAAATAATGAAATGGATATGGATAATCCATTCTCAATCCACAAGCTATTTGCTGGATTGTTTGAGGACATGAAGGATCAAAAACAGGAACCAATAGAAGATATTGTGTGTTCCAATTGTGGTTTAAGCTTTTCTAAGTTTCAAAAGACAGGAAAACTAGGATGTGCTCAGTGTTATGATGAGTTTTCTAAATATCTTGTGCCAATTATTAATGGTATTCATGGACATAATCATCATATTGGAAAAATGCCAAAAAGAATTAGTCCATCAATTAGTCTTAAAAAAGAAGTTGAGGAGCTAACCTCAAGGCTTGAGGATGCAGTAAAAAGAGAAGAGTTTGAAAAAGCAGCTATTATTCGAGATGAAATTAAGAAAATGAAGGAAAAACTTCAGGTTAATGAGGGGTGAATCGTATGACCAAGTGGTTGGATGAAAATTCTAATGACCAGGATGTTGCTATAAGTACTAGAATAAGGATTGCAAGAAATATAAGAGAATTTGATTTTCCTTTATATATGAGCATTGAAGACTCAGATGAGTTGACAAATTCAGTCTTAGAGACAATGAAAGAAAATTTTTCAGATAATTATCGATTTTTGAGAATTAGAGATCTTTCAAATTTGGAAAGACTTATGTATATAGAAGATCATCTTATTAGTCCGGGTCTTACTGAGAAAATTGATAAAAGTAGTTTTTTAATAAGAAATGATGAAAAAGCAACTATTATGATAAATGAAGAAGACCATCTAAGGATACAGACTCTCCTACCAGGGTTAAACTTACAGGAAGGATGGCAGCTTTGTACTGAAATCGATGATGGATTAGAGTTAAAGCTTAACTATGCTTATCATGAAGATTTAGGTTATCTTACTGCATGTCCTACAAATGTTGGAACTGGAATGAGAGCTTCAGTTATGCTACATTTACCTTGCCTTACTATGACAAAGCATATAAATTCACTAATTGAAGCAATTAGAAAGATTGGTCTTACCGTTAGAGGAATATATGGAGAAGGTACAAAGTCTACAGGACATT
>CAZHLF010000187.1:0-4773 GCA_964532845.1 uncultured Tissierella sp. | reverse complement strand
TTTTTACTCCAAAATTCTTCAAATGATATAATACCTCATTTATATCACTATTATTAATTGCAAACTCTGACTCAGTTATCTCTAAAACAATTCTTTGGGGATTTACATCCATAATTTCAATCATATTTGTGATGAACTCAGAAAATCCCTTTTTAAGGAGTTGGATTACTGATATATTTATTGATACAGAAACATCCTTATAGCCTCTTGCTTTTAAAATTTGTGCAAATTTTAATGCTTTAATAATTATGGAGTTTCCTAAAGGTATAATTAGTTTAGATTTTTCAGCAATAGTAATAAATTCCATGGGAGGAACTAATCCGAAGTTATCACTTCTTAGTCTGGCTAAACATTCAAACCCCGATATCTTATTAGTTCTTAAATCCAACACAGGTTGATATTGTAAAAATAGCCTTTCATCTCTTTTATTTGCTATAATTTCAGTAAGTTCACTAACTATACTTTCTTCACGCCTAATCCTAAATTCAAAATCCTCATCAAAATATTGTATGGAAAAATCAGCTTCAGTTGTCAAATCAGTTCTTTCAGAAGTAATTAATAGATTCTTAAATAACTCTTGAACTTCTATAGTATTAGACTTACTCACCTCCAAAACTCCAATGCAACCACTAATTCTCTCAGTAGTGAGCATGGATTCTAAAAGTTTTTTAATTCCCTCACAGTATAATCTTAACTCATCATTGTTCTTATAATCTTTTATGTAAAAGGTAAACTGATATTCATACATTCTAAAAAGTTGGTAATTTTCAGTACAAAGAGCTTTCAATCTTTCAGCTATGTTCTTAACAAGGTTAAAGGTATAATTAGATCCATATTTTAAACTTAAAAAATGTATTGAACTTACATTTATACTTATTAGAGCCCGTTTTACATCTAAATCCTTTTTTGCATCACTATTTAAAATGTCCTCTAAACACTTACGATTGGATAAGCCTGTCAATAAATCATGATTACTATTGAATATTAAAGTGTTTTCCATATCTTTTCTATCTGTAATATCAAAAATTATTCCTTCTAAAGCTTCTACATTTCCATCATTATCATAAATCCCCTGACCTAATTCCTGAACCCATTTAATTTCTCCAAAAGCTGTTTTAATCTGGTATTCATATTTAAAATACATTTTATTTAAAAGTACATAATTCCACTCTTCTCTTAATATCTCTCGATACTGAGGCAAAATAATATCATTAAATGAAATAATATTGTTATGTAATAGACTTTCTGAAGTATAGCCCGTCAAAGTAAAGCAACCAGCAGATATGAACTCCATAGTCCAATTCGTATCATTAAGTGATCTGTAAGCCATTCCTGGAAGGTTTGACAAAAGGACAGATTTGCTTCTTTCACTTTCAGATAATGCATATTCAATTTCCTTTTCCTTTGAGATATCTTGTATCAGACAAATGTGATCAAATTCGTTATGGTCAAATCTGTTAAATGGAGATATTATCATATGTATCCATACAAATGAACCATCTGGTTTTATATATCTCTTATCCATGGAATAGTTTTCAATTTTACCCTCTTTAAGTAAATTATAATTCCTTATATCTTCAGCTAAATCATCAGGATGAGTAATATTCTTCCATCCTAGAATTTTCATCTCATCATCAGTACGTCCTGTTATCTTTTTAAACAAGGAATTAGACTTTATATCTATAATTCCATCAGAATCTATATCAGTATTATATATTGCTATGCCAATTGGAGCTTGGTTAAAAATTGCATTGTATATTATGTCCGTTTCTTCTAACTGCTGCTGGAATAATTTTTGCTTTAATTGCTGCAAATTAGGCTCCATTTTGAATCCTCCCTTAAGAATACTCTCAAATAATCAATATTAAAAATATAAATTATCTTAGTATATTAAATAAGTATATACTATTAATATGATGTAAATCAACTTCTTGAGAAAAATATATTTAGCAAGGTAATGTAATACTTTCTAATGGATTTAGTTTAAAAAAATGGCTGCATCACTTAGAATTTACTAGTGATGCAGCCCCTTTACAAATGTTCCTATTTAAATGGATGTTGTTATCTCGAATTCTGGTGGTGTATGAAGATGTTTCTTAACAGCACATAACTCCATTGAATTTATTATGGCTTTTGTGTACTTTTCTGGGAAACCTTCAGGTAATTTAAGATCCATATTTATCTTGCTAATAAGACCCGTTTCATTGTTTCTTTCTAAATCCATAGAAATATTCATACCTTTAGTATCAATTCCCTTAGAATTACAGAATCCAAGTGCATAAATTCCAGCACAAGTAGCAATTGAACCTAAAAACAACTCAAATGGTGATGGAGCGCTTCCATCTCCACCTGCTCTAACTGGCTGGTCAGTCTTTATTACTTGATCCCTAAGTCTTGCATCTACTCTAAGTCCGCCTGGAAACTCTACATTTAAATATGACATAGTATCACTCACTCCTTAATTATTATATTGATAATATTATACCACTATACCCCCTGGGTGTATATAGTTTAAAAATGTTTTTTTAATTATTCATACACTACAAATTAAGAAAATAATCTAACAAATGTATATTCTTAATCTTTATTAACCCTAGGTTTGTTTTAGATAGTAAATGGCGGGTATTATTTTAATGCAATAAATGAACGAAAGAATCAAAAAAGGAGGATATTATGGAAAGTTTAATAGAAATAATAGAAACAACAGAACAACCTGTACTTAGCATAAAGACAGTTACTTCAGTTGATAAACTTCCTATTATAATTGGGGAATCTTATCATAAAATTGGGGGTTACTTGGGAGAACTTGGTCAAGCACCTGTTGATGTACCTTTTGTTGCATACTATAACATGGATATGGAAAATCTTCAGGTTGAGCTTGGTTTCCCAGTTGCTGAAGGACTCCATGGTAAAGATAATATTGAAAAATCATCTATTCCTGCAGGAAAAAAGGTTACCTGTATTCATAAAGGACCTTATAGTGAAATGAATAAGACCTATGATATGATTTCAAAATATTTGATGGAAAATGACTTGCAACCAATAGGTATAGTATACGAATATTACTATAATTCCCCGGAGGATGTTCCTGAAAGCGAGCTATTGACTAGAATTGTATTTCCTTTGATGTAAAATTTAAGTAGGATTGTGACCATTAATATACAGGCCACAATCTTCTGATATTTTTCTATAAAAGTGTAGCTTTACGCTCAAACTTTGCTATTACTTTTCCATTCTTTATTACAAATTTCCTCGATGCTCTTAATCTTAATGCTTCTTGAACATTTGGAGCATCTATAATATTCAGATCTGCAGTATTGCCCACCTCTATTCCATATTTCTCATCAGGGTTAAATATTCTTGCTGAGTTCTTAGTTAACATATCAAATATAATCCTTGCTGTTCTATTTATACAAGAACAATTATCAATGATGATTTCCTGTCTCATAACACCATTTTGTCATTTCAGCGATTAAATCATATGGAATTGGTTTATCATATGGCAACTGCCAAGCACCTTTACTGGTCTTATAATCACTTAATCTATCTTTAAAGTGCTCTATTGCCTTATCTCCAGGATATATACCTAAGTGTTTCTTGAATGCTGCAAAATGGATAATATTGTGCTTATCCCAAAAGGTTGGCATCCTCCATGAAATTCGTTCCTCAGCATTAGGAATTACTGAACGAATAGTATTTCTTACCTGTATCAATAAAGGCTGTATATTTTCAGGCTGATCTGAAATATATTCATCAATTACCTTTGGGGCTTCACCGCAGTAGTGTCCCTGATTTTGTTTTACAAATTCTCGTCCGCATTTGTCACATTTCCACATTGGGTTACACCTTCTCCTTATATAATTTTTAATTTATACAATCATTATAAACAAAGGAACCAAAAATACCATTATAAGACCTGCTATTGTAATAGCTGCTGAAGATATGGCTCCTTCCTTTTCACCAAGCTCCATAGCTTTAGCTGTGCCAATTATGTGGGCATTTGTACCTAGGGAAATTCCTTTAATTATCGGATTATCTATCTTTAACAATTTAAATATATATTCAGATGATATATACCCAGTAACTCCTGCCACTACAATAAGTACTAAAGTTATCTCTGGTTTTCCACCTATCATTTCTGAAATAGCAAAGCCTATAGCTGAAGTTACTGATTTTGGATATATGGATAAGGTAACTTGTTCATTTATGCCGAAGATTAACGCTAATATAAAAGCAGATATTAGGCCTGTGATAAGTCCTCCAAAAATACCAAAGAGTATTAGCGAAAGATTTTCTTTAATTACTTTTAGATTTTTATATAGTGGAATAGCAAAGGATACAGTTGCTGGGCCAATGAAAAAACTAATAATACTTGCCCCTTTTCTATAATTTTCATAATTTATATCCCCTATTAAAAGAACAGCAATTATAAAAAGAGTACCCGTTAATAGGGGTGACAAGACCTTCCATCCTGTTCTTTTCTGCAACCATTTCGCGAATATATATGCTATTAAAGTAAGTGCAACTCCTGAAGCTGCATGTTGAAAAATATCGTTAAGCATTTATTTTCTCCTTTTTATTTAAAATCCATTTCATAATAAGGGCAGTAGCAAAAATTGATACAACTGTTGAAATCACAACAATTAAAATTGTAATTAAGAACTTTCCTTCAAAAAGATCTATACTTTCTATAATTCCAATTGATAGAGGCAATAGAAAAAGTGTAATATCCTTCTGTAGAAGATCGGAGATTTTATTTACTTGACTTATTTT
>CAZHLF010000186.1:3256-4781 GCA_964532845.1 uncultured Tissierella sp. | reverse complement strand
TCCAATTTGCTTGGGAGAATTAATGTTGAATTCTTGCCCAACTAATTCAAAAATTTTGTCTTCTATTTTTTTTACTAATTCTTTTGTTCTAGTTGTTATTTTGTCCTCTGGGTATTGAAGATAAGTATTTAAGTCCTGAATATCTTCTGTATTTCTTAATATTTTTTTGGATTTTAGAACACCATAGGGAAGTGGCTCCATTACTGTAATAGTGTAGGATTCCTTTGAATAAATCCCTTGAGGATAGATTAATACATTATCAAGGTTAGTCTTTATACCGGAATCCTTATCCAACTCTACTTTAACAGGAAGATAAGGGCTAAAAAGGGTAGTGGATGCAAAGGATTGATTTGTTATGGTTATAATATTCTCTTCATAGTAATGCTCACTATCATTAGATGAAATTCCTCCGAAATTTTCACCTGTCTTGTATTCTAAATTATCATCAATAGTACTGATCCAATTATTGCCAGTATAATACTTTTTAACATTTCCTCTTAGATATACTTTTTCCTTAGATTCAACAGTCATAATCTTTTTATCACTTAATGAAACTGGCCCTCCTAGAACCTGGGAGTTATTTTGATATCCAGTAATTGAAAAGTCAAAAAGAGAGGCAGAGTTAGAATTTCTGCTATAACTACTATTTGATCTTAAGTTTTCAATAAAAGGAAATTGATTATATACTTTCTGGTAAAGCCATGGCCATTGCAAAGTATAGTTACTCTTGGGTATAATCATAGAAAGGAGTATTATTAAAATACTATATTTAACAACCATACTTTCCAATGCTGGATAAATTTTTCTAATATCCTTATTATCCCCGGAGAATCTACTTAGGCCCATTAAAATATAGTAAGAGATTAAGAATAGTGAAAGCATTATATATGCCCGGTCAATAAAACTGTACCAATAGTAAATAAAGATACTAAGATATAAAGGCAGTAATAGATATCTCTTTTTTCCCTTAAAAAGGATTATTGATGTATAAATAGAAAAGAGAATAGCTAGTAAGCTCCAATAAATTAATATATTGTTATCCGCTATAGGCTTAAGGCCTTTTAGATTCTGTACTATATTGTCTATTAATAAAAGAACTCTATCCGCAAATGAAAATAAAAAAGGATAGACATTACGATGAATTATAACTGATATAGTTAATACCAAGGCCATGATTATATATAAAATCAATGGGTTAAACAGAAAAAATTTAACTATCATACTAATTAAGGAAATAGTTATTACTTGCATTGGTATGCTGATAGGAATATTTATTACTATCCCAATAACATTTAATATGGATAATATCATAAAAATATAAATTAGATTTAACTTAATATTGTTTTTATAGTAAGCATCCTTCATGTTAAACCTCCAAAGATTCCTTTAAAGAGGAGCTGTAATCAATTATATATAAAGGGATTCCCTCGTTAATAATACTCTTTGAAACACCTTTGTCTATTGGAATGTTTTCATATTCTTTATCAGTAATACATATAATCTGAGGATGGATATTCTTTCCTTT
>CAZHLF010000186.1:0-3246 GCA_964532845.1 uncultured Tissierella sp. | reverse complement strand
ATCACAAGACCTCCCAAAGGTTTATCCAGGCAAGGAGTAATAATAAATACTGAGGAGCCTTGATGGAGCTTATCAATATTTAAGGATAACAAAGAATGAAATCTTCTATTTATATTTCCTTTAAATTTTGCTAACTCTTCTAAAAAAGGTTTTATATCAGATCTTTGTTGCCCCTTGATACTCAATATATCTTCTTCACTGAAGATATTAAGGTCAACCTTGATATTACTTTCTAGGCAATAGTCTATAATAGATAAAGAAGTGTCACATGCCTTGTCTTCAATATGCCTATCAAAATCATTTGAGTAATTGTTTATATCGTTATCTAGGAAGATATAAACTTCTGAATCGCCACGATGTTCATACTCCTTCAAAATTGGGATATCCTTTTTAGCAGTAAGTTTCCAATGAATAGATTTTATAGAATCTCCTTCTGAATATTCCTTTAGGGAATTAATTCTCGTTCTATCTTCAAAGTTAGAACTTAAATCTAGAAGTTCTCCTGATTGTTGACTGGCAGTGATTCTAATAGTCGATATCTTTTTTATCTCGGGATAAACCAAAAGAGATGCTGAGCTGGATACATTCTTAGTAAATTTATATAGTCCAAACACATCCTTTATGCAAAACCTAATCTCTCCAAGCTGGTAATAACCTCTTCTATTAAGTTTGAGATTCTCAGAATTATAATAACTATTTTTCTTGTTCAAAGAAATATATTGAACAGGTGGTATAATCCCTGTTAATTCTTTCGTAATTGTACTTTGAACCTCCAAATATGGAATATTAAAAATGCTACCATTAGTAATTTTATAATCTATTTGGAGATTTTCTCCTGAAAAGAGAGATTTTCTAGGAACTTCAACAAAACCACTTATACCTCTTAAAATAAGTAAATTATGTAAAAGTGGAAGTAGTAGAGTCAGTAAAAATACATAAAATAAATAGTATGGTATAGTTCCCCCTATTAAGAAAATGCCTGACAATAAGATTAAAAAGACAATAATAACTATAATTATTCTATTCATTACTAATCACCGGTACATAAACTTTATAAAGTACATCATGAAGTAAATCTTTAATGTTTTTTCTATCTAATCTAGCTTCAGAAGATAATATTAATCTATGACTAAGAACTGGTAATACCATTTGTTTTACATCATCAGGTATTACATAGCTGCGATTAGATAAGAATGCTCTTGCTTTAGATGCTTTTATCAGGTCTATTGAAGCCCTAGGACTTGCACCCAGCTTAAAGTCATCAGTATTTCTAGTTACGTTGGAAATATTTACTACATATTTGAAGATATCTTCATGAACATATATCTTATCAACAGATTCTTGCATCTGGATAATTTCAACAGCATTTGCCACAGAAGTAATCAGACTTAATTTCTTAATATCCTGGAAATGCTTTAATATTTCTATTTCGTCTTCTTTACCTGGGTATCCAAGGGATAACCTCATAAGGAATCTATCTAGCTGAGCCTCAGGTAAGGGGAATGTACCTCCATATTCCAGAGGATTTTGAGTGGCTAATACCATAAATGGTTTCTCCAAAATATAATGATTATCTTCAGTTGATACTTCTCCTTCTTCCATAGCTTGTAATAGGCTAGATTGAGTTTTTGGGGAAGTTCGGTTTATTTCATCAGCAAGAAGTATTTGATGGAAGATTGCCCCTTTCTTAAATGAAAAAGTAGAGGTGTTTCTATCGTAAATACTATAGCCAATTATATCTGAAGGCATAAGATCAGGAGTAAATTGGACTCTTTTATATGTTAAATCGATGCTTTTTGCCAAAGCTTTGACTAATGTAGTTTTACCTACTCCAGGTACATCTTCTATTAAGAGATGACCTCTTGCTAAAAGGGTTATCATTACGTTTTCAAGAACTTCATCTTTTCCTATAATAATCTTTTTTAGATTTTCCAATATATCTAATGCCTTTTTATTTTCCATATATACCTCCAATGTCTATAAATCTTGAATAACTTATACCCAATAAAGTTGAATAATTATATTAGAAATTCTACAAATAATTGTTGTATTCTGAAAAACCTTTTGATATTATTAAAGCGAGGAATTTTTCATTTTATGACCTCATATTTAGGAGACTTTAGTACTTTAACCTTCCCCCAAAGTACTAAGGTTTTCTTTTTTTTTACATATGTTATGATATAATAATGAGAAGATAATTTTGAGGTGGTGGTAGGATGGATTTGTTTACTTTATCCATGGAAGATAAGTTAAAGAAAAATGCACCTTTAGCTGATAGGATGAGGCCAAATTCTATAGAAGAATTTGTAGGGCAGAAGCATTTACTAGGTGAAGGTAAATTTCTTAATCGCTCTATTAAAGCTGACAGGATAACATCTATGATTCTTTATGGACCTCCTGGGACTGGCAAGACAACTCTGGCTATGATTATAGCTAATACTACAAATATGAGATATGAAAAGCTTTCAGCTGTAACCTCTGGTGTTAAGGATATTAGGGAAGTGATGGAAAGAGCAGAAGAAAGTCTTAAACTTTACAATAAAAGAACAATACTTTTCATCGATGAAATCCATAGATTTAATAAAGCTCAGCAAGATGCACTTCTTCCGTCAGTTGAAAGGGGAATAATAATCTTAATTGGAGCAACTACTGAAAATCCCTATTTTGAAGTCAATAAGGCATTATTATCCAGGGCTATGGTTCTTGTACTTGAACATTTAAAAAAAGATGAACTAAAGGAATTACTCCATAGAGGATTAAAAGATACGGAAAAAGGATTAGGAAACTATAATGTAAACTTAACTGATGAGGCTTGCGATTATCTATTAACAGTAGCAGATGGAGATGGAAGAGTACTATTAAATTCCCTTGAAATAGGAGTATTATCCACACCTAAAAATAGCAATGGAATAATTCATCTGGATTTGGAAAACATAAAATCATCTATTCAGATTAAGACCGCTAGGTATGATAAGGGTGGAGACGAGCATTATGATACAATCTCTGCTTTTATTAAGAGTATGAGAGGCTCAGATCCTGATGCAGCTATATACTGGTTAGCAAAGATGATAAATGCTGGAGAGGACCCAAAGTTCATAGCTAGAAGAATTATAATAGCAGCTTCTGAAGATGTAGGTAATGCAGACCCAAATGCTTTACATGTAGCAATTGATGCTTTCAATGCTGTAAATACAGTTGGGATGCCTGAAGGAAGAATTCCATTGGCTCAGGCAGCAATTTACGTTG
>CAZHLF010000185.1:0-4800 GCA_964532845.1 uncultured Tissierella sp. | reverse complement strand
TCCAGTAATTCGTCAAATTCTAAAAGAATACAAGGGAGCAATAATTAGCATATCCCATGATAGAAAGTATATTAATGAAGTTTGCTCAGTAGTATATGAACTTAAGGAAGATGGGCTAAAAAGAAGATAAAATTAAGAGGGGGATAATCTTGAATAAAAAAATACGAGATTATGGAATAACTATCGGTAAGATACCTACAGGAGAAAAAAATTCAATTACTGATGTAGAGGGAGTAAAGGTGGGACATGCAACAATAGATAATGAACAAGCGAAGACTGGGGTAACAGCAATTATCCCTCATGAAGGTAATGTTTTTAAAGATAAGCTAATAGCTGCAGCACATGTAATTAATGGCTTTGGTAAATCAACTGGTTTAGTACAAATTGAAGAACTTGGAACTTTAGAATCACCAATTATTCTTACTAATACTCTAAGTGTAGGAAGAGCCTATGACACTTTAGTTAGGTATATGCTTAGTCAAAATGAAGATATTGGAGATACTACAGGTACTATAAACCCAATTATTTGTGAGTGTAATGATGGAGTGATAAATGATATTCGAGGATTACACGTGACCAAGGACCATGTTTTTGAGGCAATTGAGAATGCTAGTGGTGATTTTATACAAGGTAATGTTGGAGCTGGTACAGGTATGTTATGCTACGATTTAAAAGGTGGTATTGGCTCATCATCAAGGGTAATTGAATTAGGAAGCAATAAATATACAGTTGGGGTATTGGTATTAAGTAATTTTGGCTCCCTTGAAGACTTTGTACTTAATGGAGAGCATATAGGCTGTGAATTATCCCACAAAATTAACAAAATGGAAGCAACTGAGGATAAAGGCTCAATTATTGCTATTTTAGCTACTGACTTACCTCTATCAGCAAGACAGTTAAAAAGAGTTCTAAAAAGGGTGCAATCTGGAATAGCTCGTACTGGAAGTTATACTGGACATGGAAGTGGTGAAATAGCTATAGGTTTTTCTACTGCCAATATCATAAAGCACTATGAAGAGCGTGATATAATAAGTATATCTACAATTAATGAAAATAAAATTAATTCCATCTTTAAGGCGTGTGTTGAAGCAACAGAAGAAGCAATATTAAATTCACTAATTACTTCAAATACTACAATTGGGAGAGATGGAAAGAAAATTTATTCACTTAGGGATCTCTTAATTGAATCTAACTTATAGGAGGAGTTAATCTGTGAAAAAGATATTAGTTTTATCAATATTATTTATGTATATATTAACTGGGTGTAGCAGTAGTAAGAATTATACAGAAGAAAAATATAATCTTCAGGTAGATGGGGGTGATATATATGGTACTTTAATTATTCCTAAAGGAAGCGGAGAATTTCCAGTAGCAATTATCCATGCAGGTTCAGGTCCCACAGATAGAGATGGAAACAGTAACATTGCCGGTGATAACAATAGCCTTAAAATGGTTGCAGAAGCTCTTGGTGAGGCTGGTATTGCCAGTGTTAGATATGATAAAAGAGGCATTGCAGAATCCATGGACTTAATAGAAAAGGAAGAAGAATTAGTATTTGAGGACTATATTAAGGACCTTAATCTATGGGTTGATAAAGTAAGAAGTGACAATAGATTTAATAAGGTATTTATAATAGGCCATAGCGAAGGAGCTTTAATTGGTGGGCAAGCAGCTGCAGAAAGCAATGTAGATGGATTTATATCCTTGGCTGGAATAGGCTACTCTGCATATGATACAATAATTAGACAATTGTCCACACAGCCTAAGGAAATCACTGATTTGACAACTCCTATATTAAACGAATTAAAAAATGGAAACCTTGTTGAAAATGTTCCACAGGAGTTATTTGCATTATTTAGACCAAGTGTACAACCATATATGATTTCATGGTTCAAATATGACCCTGTACAGGTTTATAAGTCTATAGAAGCACCTATTCTTATAATACAGGGAGATAATGATATTCAGGTAACTGTAGAAGATGCAGAGGCTTTACATTCATCAAAGGAAAGTAAATTGGTGATAATTAAAGGTATGAATCATATTCTAAAAGATTCTCCAACTGACACAGAGGGTAATCTAAAAACCTATAGTGACCCAAAATTACCGTTAAATGAGGAATTAAAGAAAGAGATAATAGAATTTATCAATGAAAATTTAGAATAATTCTTATGATTAACTTATATTTTAATCTTCCTTAACAACAAGAAAGATGTTTAATTGTATTTAATAAAGTTACTTATGATATATAAAATGGGTAAAATATGAATACGAATGTTAAGCTTGATTATTGGATTGTAATAAGGAGGATATCATGGAATACAAAGAACTTCTAGATATTTTAAAAGCACGTTTTGAAGATAATATGATCCGTCATAAAGACATGAAATGGGAGAAGATATTAAATCGGTTGGAAGGAAATAATGAAAAATTAAAATCTCTATTAGAAATGGAGAGAACTGGTGGAGAACCTGATGTTGTGAAATTTGATGAAAGTACTGGAGAATATATTTTTTATGATTGTGCAAAAGAATCTCCTATAGGTCGTAGAAATTCCTGCTACGACCGTAAGGGCCAGGATGAAAGAATTAAAAAAGGTGTTTTTCCGGATGGCAATGCTATTGAAATGGCTGCAGATATGGGTATTGAAGTTTTAGACGAAGAACAGTATAGATATTTACAAAGTATTGATGATTTTGATTTGAAGACTTCAACTTGGCTTAAAACTCCAGATGAAATTAGAAAACTAGGTGGTGCCATCTTTGGTAATAAAAGATATAATAATGTTTTCATATATCATAATGGGGCACAATCATTTTATAGTTCAAGAGGATTTCGAGGATTATTGAGGGTGTGAAAGGAGTAAAATATGCGTTATAAGAAATTTGAGAATAAGTATGTCATTAGACTTGAAAGAGGTGAAGAAATAGTAACATCTCTAAAAGAGCTATGCAGAAAAGAGAATATACAGCTAGGTATGATTAAAGGTTTAGGCGCTGTAGGTGATGTTGAGATTGGCTATTTTGAAACAGAGACAAAGAAGTATCATTCAAAGAAAATTACTGGAGATTTGGAGATATTAAATTTAAATGGTAACATCACCATGATGAATAAAGAAGTATATCTGCATCTTCATATAACAGTTGCTAATGAAGAATTACAAGCATTTGGTGGACATCTAAACTCAGCACATATAAGTGCTACTGGAGAGATAATCATTAATGTTATTGAAGGTAATGTTGATAGAGAATTTAATGATGAGATTGGATTGAATTTGTTGACACTTTAATATATGATATTTAGTAGCGATTAATGAAAAGGTGAAATTATGAACAATAACAAGGTAAAAGTTGCTGTGGTTGATGGTAAGGGTGGAGGAATAGGAAAAGCCCTAATAGAAAGAATTAAAAAAGAAGGACTTAATATAGAATTAATAGCCTTAGGAACCAACTCCAGTGCAACTACAAATATGTTAAAAGGTGGGGCAGATGAAGCTGCAACAGGAGAAAATGCCATCATATATAATTCTATGCGGGTTGATGTAATTCTTGGAGTAATTGCCATAATACAGGCAAATTCCATGATGGGAGAGTTAACACCTGATATGGCTATGGCTATAGGTGAAAGTGATGCATTAAAGATTCTTATACCTACCAATAGATGCAACATTAAAATTGCAATGTCTGAAGAGTTCAATCTACAACAGTCTATTGAATATTCTATAATTAGATTAAAAGAATATCTAGTGGAAATTAATAAATAGTATATTCATATAAAGAATAGGAGTAATTATGAAAGATATAGAAATAGCAAAAGAACTGCTCGTTAATGAAAAACTTGCATTGGTTGTAGTAAAAGATGGAGAAGTTCTATACAAGAGTACAGACAGGGGTATAAAGCCTTTATTTACTGCAGTTAGAGAGATGAAAGAATCATTAAAAGGTGCATCAATAGCAGATAAGGTAATAGGAAAAGCAGCAGCAATGCTTAGTGAATATGGAGGGATCCATGAACTCTACACTAGCCTCATTTCACAAACAGCTATTGAAGTGCTGGATAAAACTGATATAATATATAACTATGAGAAAGCAGTACCATTTATTCAAAACAGAGATCTTACAGAACTTTGCCCTGTGGAAAATCTGTCATTAAAAGCAGAAAACATGGATGATCTTTTAATGGGGATTGAGAATTTTTTAGAAAGTATTTCTCGTAAATCTTAATTATTCAAGTTAACAGACAGAAGTCTGAAAATGATAAGAAATCATACTTGGATTAATAGGTTGATATTGGTTATTTCAATTAGAATTACTATTACTAAGCAAGACTTAAATTAAAAATTAATATTTGAAATTAGACCATGAAGGTCTGTCTTTACGTGTGTGAAACAGGCTTTTATGGTTTTTTGTTTTTGATAAAATTTTAGGAGGTTAAAATGAAGAAAATAACAACAAGAGAATTAGTACTAAGTGGATTACTATTAGCAGCAGGACTTATTTTACCTATGATTTTTCATGTGTTTAGCATGACAGGACCAATATTTTTACCAATGCATATACCTGTATTAATAGGTGGGTTACTACTACCGCCATCACTTGCTATTCCACTAGGAATAATAACACCATTATTAAGTAGTACTTTGACAGGGATGCCAGTGGCATTTCCAATGGCACCAATTATGGCAGTGGAACTTGGTGTATATGGCTTATCTGCCTCCATTGCTACTAGAAAATTAAAACTAAACAGTATATTATCTTTAATTATAGCTATGGTAGATGGAAGGATAGCGGCTGGTTTAGC
>CAZHLF010000184.1:0-4821 GCA_964532845.1 uncultured Tissierella sp. | reverse complement strand
AGAATGTTTCTTAAAATCAGGCTTTTCATTGGGTCATTTAATGTCTTTAAGAAGTCCACCTGTACTATTTCATTTACCACATCGTCAAAAGTAAATAGATTCAGTTCAAAAGTTGAGCCAGCTTCAAGAATGAATTTTTTTCTATAATTTTTTAATAGAACACTATTAGGGAGAAGATAATAAAATCTTTCTCCCTTATTTTCTTTTAAATATGAAAGTGCTTTTTCATGTAGTTGGTCCTTTTTACTATTGTTAAAAGGACCAATATATACTTTTCTTTCCCTCATAATCACACCTACTTTGAATTATCTAATGCCAGTTTACCTGCTCCAATAATGCCTGCATCGTTAAGGTGCATTGCAGGTACAATTACCATACCATTTGAGTCATTTACATAATTTTCATAAGTGTTTAGCATTCTGTCCCACCAGTAATCCCTTGCGTGAATAACTCCACCACCTATTACAATTCCCTCTGGATCAAAAATATTCTTTAATGATGAGATAAAAATAGCAAGATTATCAGCAAAATCATCAATAACTCTTCTTGCATTATCATCAGAGCCATAAATTTGGAATATCTCTTTAGCCGTTTTAAAATCTCCTGTAAGCTCCTGGTATATTTCTTCTATTGCAGTTCCTGAGACATATTCCTCTACACATCCTCTTTGTCCGCAATAACATTTTCGTCCATTGGGATATAGAATAGCATGTCCAAGTTCTCCACTTTGATAGTTTTTACCGTACCAAATCCCTTGTTCCTTAGTATAAATACATCCACCTAAACCTGTCCCTAATGTAAGCATAATAAAACTATCAAAACCACTGCTTGCTCCTATCCAACCTTCACATAGTCCTGCCAGATTGGCATCATTACCGACAAATATGCCTAAATTCGGATAGAATAAGGATAACTCACCTTTTATATCTGTGCCTTGCCAATTTTCAATATTGCCCCCTACACTTAAAACCCGTCCATTAACCGTATCGATAAAACCTGGTGAACCTATTCCTATGGAAGAAATACCCTCTTCACCAGTTAAAAGCTCATTAACTACTAATGCTATTCTATTAATAACCTCTTTAGCTCCAACACCTTTGCCAGTTTCATGCTCAAATCTTTTTAAAATATTACCATTTTCATCAACTATTCCACCATTAATACTTGTTCCACCTAAGTCAATACCTATAGCTTTCAAGTGGCATCCCCCTATTTCAATTTGTTGTTTAAATCCTTAATTAATGCATTTATCTCATCTATTTGTACTGATTCTTTTTTATTCCAATTTATATCATACTTCTCTTTAAGCTTTAAAATCCTATATACCTTTTGGTCTATTTCCTCCATAGAGAGTTCATCCCTTTGTATAGCTAGCTTAATCCTATTAATAACAATAGAAGGATTCTCTACTCCATGAGACACTAAAACAATATCTCCAGATGCTTTTAAAAACTCCAGGGAAGCCTCTTCTATAGAATAATTATCTAAAATTGCACCCATAGTCATATCATCCGAAATAACTACGCCTTGAAAATGGAAATCATCCCTTAAAGTATGCTGAATAAGCTTCTTAGACATAGAAGAAGGTACATTATCAAGCTGAGGATATAATATATGGGCTACCATTATCATATCAATTCCTTCATCTATTGCTGCCTTAAAGGGGATTAACTCCAAAGCCTGTAGTTCTTCATAATTTTTATTCACTAATGGAAGTTCAAGATGTGAATCTACATCTGTATCTCCATGCCCTGGGAAATGCTTACCTACAGGGATGATATTCTCTCTTTTTATTCCATTCATAAGTTCAACTCCATGCACTTTAACGGAGTCGGGAGAATTTCCATATGCTCTATCTCCGATTACAGGGTTCTTCGGATTTGAATCTATATCAAGTACAGGAGAAAAATTCATATTAAATCCAAATTGATTTAGCTTCATACCTAGAATCTCACCATATTTATAGGATAGTTCAGGGTTATTTATCCGCCCCAGTGCCTTTGGCTTATTTTGAGCTGTAAATATTCCAGAAAGCCTGGAGACTCTTCCACCCTCTTCATCTACAGATATAAAAAGAGGAACCTTTTCACTACTACTCTCATGTTTTAAGGAGTTAATAAGATTTAAAAGCTGATCCTGGTTAGATATATTTCTTCCAAAGAGGATAAATCCTCCAACCTTATTTTCATGGATATTTTCTATATCCATTTCCCCCATCTCTTCTCCTTCAATACCTACTATGAGTAGTTGTCCAATCTTCTCCTCCAACGTCATTTCATCCAACAACTGTTGAATTGGATCTACTGGCTCAGGCTCAGGTATTGGAATCGTCTCTGGAGGTGGTAGATTATCCTCTGGGTTTTGTAGCTCAAGAGAAGTCCTATTCTCACAGCCTGTTATTATAAGCATCAAAATTAATAATATTACGATTATCCGTTTCATTATCTTCATCCTCAAAATTATATATATATAGTTTATCACGAATAGGGAACTTCTACTATAATAGTTTACCCAAGTTTTAATCTTAAGATGAGAAAACTACTAATTTGCACATATTTTATGAGTGAATCATATTGTATTATGAGAGATTATCTCTAATTATCAGGAGGTGTTAATTGTGGGAAATAGAGAAAGAGGTGGAGATGTTAGAGGAGTGGATGACTCATTACTATTCTTCTTTCTTCTTCTAGTTATAATATTCTGTAACTGCGATATGTTTTAGTAGTAGAAAACCAAGGGACGTAGAAGCAAAATGCTAATACATCCCTTGGTTTTTAACTTTTGTGAATTTTACTTAATCCGAATGAAATTAAATACCCAACTGCTCCAATACCAAGTCCAACCATAGTATTAAGAGAGAAGCTAATCTCTGGTAATATTGATATAATAGAACCAATTACAAAGCCTATAACTGCATAATATGTATAACCATAATATTCTTTGAACATAAAGTTAATGAACTTTGCAAATACTAAGACACTAATTAAACCTCCAACTCCTACTGGTATTATTACCATTAGATCAAATTGGACAATAGCATCAAGTAAAAACTCATAAACTCCCAAATACATTAATATAAATGAAGAACTAATACCTGGTATTATAGTTCCAAAACCTATAACTCCACCATAAATTATATTTGCTAATAAACCTGGCTCCCCTTCTGGTATTATATCCAGTATTAGTTTTTCTTCAAAAAGTACAAACATATATGCTACACTTAGTGTCAGAATACAAGGTATTAAATATTTTTTATTCCATCCACGTTTGTTAGCCTCTTTAAAGACAGACGATAATGTACCAAGCATAAGTCCTACAAATAAAAAAGTAACATAGAACTCATAATTCTCAAAGAGGTACTTCATTATTTTACTAAACAGAAGAAGTCCTACACCCATTCCCAATCCCAATGGAAATAAGGTAATAATTTTTCTCCTAAGATCATGAAAAATATTGGCTATAGCATCAGTTAATCTTGTATAAACCCCAAGCATAACTGCAAATGCGCCACCACTTACCCCAGGGGCTACTGCACCAATTCCGATTATTATACCCTTTATAAAATCTTCTAAAAATTTCAAAATATCAACTCACTTTGCCTTAGAATCTGTAAATTTAAGGATTAATTACCCTTAACTAAATCCGTTAAGTAATCCAAAAATGCATCTTTAATATCTTCTCTTCTAAGGGCAAATTCAACAGTGGCCTTTAAGAAACCTTGCTTGTCCCCTACATCATACCTTTGTCCAATAAAATTGTATGCATACATAGCTTCCTTTTGGGCTAAAGTCTTCAAGCCATCTGTAAGCTGGATTTCCCCACCTTTTCCAGGGCTTGTATTCTCTAAGATTTCAAATATTGCAGGATTAATTATATATCTACCCAATATAGCAATATTAGATGGTGCATCCGTTAAGGATGGTTTCTCAACCAAGCCCTTTACCTTATATACCCTGTCTTCTATAAGTTTACAGTCAACTATTCCATATTTATTAACATCTTCATTTGGTACCTCTTGTACCCCTAAAATTGTAGTCTTGTACTCATCATATATTTCTATCATTTGCTTTAAACATGGTTTTTCTGAATAAACTATATCATCACCTAATAAAACTGCAAAGGGCTCATTACCTATAAAGCTTTTTGCACAATGGATGGCATGTCCTAGTCCCTTCGGCTCTTTTTGACGTATATAATGAATATTTACCATGTCAGAGATTTTTCTTACCTCATCTAATAGTTCATTCTTTCCTGCTTTTTCTAATTCTAATTCCAACTCAATTGACCTGTCAAAATGGTCCTCAATGCTCTTCTTATTTCTTCCAGTAATAATAAGAATCTCTTCTATTCCAGAATCTACAGCTTCTTCAATAATATATTGTAGAGTTGGTTTATCAACTATTGGAAGCATTTCCTTAGGTTGAGCCTTAGTTGCTGGTAAAAATCTTGTTCCCAAACCAGCTGCTGGGATAATCGCCTTACGTACTTTCAATTCTTTCCCCCCGTTTTATGATTATGTATTTAATAGTGTTGATATGGATAAATACTACACTAATTTAAAATTTGAGTTAATTACCTGTTTTATGTATCTTAATTCTAATCTCACCGGAATTTAATGTCTCAATATTATTATCCTTTGTCTTAACAATAAGATTTCCCTGTTCATTTATATCAATAGCCACGCCTTCTATTGTCCAGTTGTTTCTTTCAAAGGATACTTCCTTAACTAATACAAAGGAACGAGCCTTATACTCACTAATTAAATCCTCATTGGATGTTCCTATAAGATTAGTATTTATTTCTTCTATTATAGCTGCAATT
>CAZHLF010000183.1:0-4832 GCA_964532845.1 uncultured Tissierella sp. | reverse complement strand
TAATGGGCTTTATGCTGGCTAATGGACTTGTTTCACTAAGTGGTGCATTAATGGCTCAATACCAAGGTTTCTCCGAAATAACTATGGGTTCAGGTATAAGTGTTGTAGCTTTAGCTTCTATTATAATAGGAGATAGTTTTAGAAAGAACTCCAGCTTTATTAAAAACACTTCAAGAGCTATATTTGGAGCAGTAGTTTATAAAATAATGGGTGGTATTGCTATAGACTTAGGACTTGCACCATCTGACTTAAAGGCAATAAGTGCAATTATAGTAATAGTATTTATTGCTTACAACAACCTAGCAACTAATCTATTAGGTTTCAAGAAAAGAAAAGAAGGAGGTGAGACAATTGTTAAAAATACAAAACCTATCAAAGAGTTTTAATATGGGAACAGAAAATGAAGCAAGGATATTCAATGGATTTAATATAGACTTTGAGGAACATAAATGCACAGCTATAATAGGCTCCAATGGATGCGGGAAATCTACTCTTCTTAATATGATAGGAGGAAGTATTTTAAACGATAGTGGTGAGATTCTTCTAAATGGTAAGGATATATCCAAGCTAAAGGAAAATGAAAGAGCAATTCACATAGGAAGAGTTTATCAAGACCCTTCCATGGGTGTCTCCCCTACCCTAACTATACTTGAAAACATGTCTCTAGCTGATAAAAAGGGAGAAAAATTTACCCTAAAAAAGTTAATTAAGAAGAACAGAATAGATAATTATGTAGAGCTTCTAAAATCCCTGGACTTAGGCCTAGAGCACAAGCTAAATACAAAGGTAAAGTTCTTATCAGGTGGACAAAGACAGTCTCTTTCTTTGATTATGGCAGCAATGAAACATCCTGACCTTCTACTTCTAGATGAGCATACGGCAGCTCTTGACCCAAAGACATCCCATGTCATCATGAAAAAAACCAAGGAACTTATAGATAAATATAAAATTACTACTATAATGATATCCCACAATATGAGGGATGCTATAGAGTATTCTGATAGGATAGTGATGCTAGATAAGGGCAAGGTTGTCCTTGATAAGCCAAGCAGTATGGTCACTGAAGAAGAGCTTATTGAGATTTACAAGGCAAAGCTGATTCAGGATATAGCTTAGGAACAAATGTCAATCCACTTTTTGCTTTTGAAAATAGCTTAGAAATATGAGAAGGCACTTTTTGTTTTAACTAACAAAAAGTGCCTTTCTATTCACTCTATTTAGTCGCCTTAATGGAGGCGGACATAATGTATTCTCCAACTTTTAAATTATGTGCCCACTTCTTAGCATATTCCTTAGAAACCTCTTTAGTTTCTATATTTATATTGCCAAATCCCGCATTTTCTAAATATACTTTTATTTCTTCAACTGAAGAAGCACCAGTAACTCAACCACAATATAGTTTTTCATCTTGCTTCATTTCCTCTGTTAGTTCCTTTACTAGAACTACGTCAGAGATAGCAACCCTACCACCTTTTTTCAGTACCCTGTAGGCCTCATTATATACCCTTTGTTTTTTAGGAGACAAGTTTATTACACAATTTGATATAATAACATCTGCAGTGTTATCAGCTACTGGAAGATTTTCAATTTCACCTAACCTGAAATCCACATTCCTATATTTATGTTTTCTTGATAAATTTCTTGATTTACTTACCATTTCAGGCGTCATATCTACTCCAATTACATATCCCCTTGGTCCCACCTTTTTTGATGCCAAGAAACAATCAAAACCAGCTCCGCTACCAAGGTCAACTACTGTTTCACCTATTTTTAACTCTGCAATTAGTTGAGGATTTCCACAGCCTAACCCCATATTAGAATCTTCTGGTGCACTTAATATTTCTTCATCAGAATATCCTATTGTACTTGATACATTACCACCACAACAATTCTCATCACTTGCCTTAGCTTCAGCTATCTTACCATAACTTTCACGTACAGCATTTCTAATATCAGATTTATTTATTTCATCCAAATTTATCACTCCTTAACTCAATTTTAATTATATTAATAAAAAATTTCAAAATATTTATTTTAGGTTTGTTTTATCTATTGGAATAAGTCCAAGCTTGTTTATAGCATTCTTCCCTTCATCAGATCCTAACCATTTAATTATACTTCTTGCACTATGCTCTTGTGGTGAGTCACTTCTTATAACAGCATAATATCCATCAGTAAGTGAATATAATCCATCCTTAATATTCTCCTTAGTAGGGGCTACTCCTTCAAATGAAAGCATTTTTAGCTTCTCATCTATGCCTGTAATTTCCCCCATACTTTCTAAATATGTATATAATGTATATCCCAGTGCATAACTGTCTGTAGGTTTGCCATCTAGACCTCCATTGTGATAGAAAGCTACGAGCTCCAGCATCCCTTCCATGGTTAACTCTACATAGTTTTTCTGAATATCTGGATGCATATCAATGCCATCTAAAATTAGATTATCCATCTGAGATTGACTACCACTATCTGCATTACGACAAATTGGAACCAACTCACGATTTGGTCCTCCTAGTTCAGACCAATTTCTTATTCCATAATCAATATATATTTTTCTGACCTGTTCTTTGGTTATGTTTTTTGCATCGTTCTCTACAGGAGTAATGAATACAAGAGCTTCCACTGCAAGGGGATAAAATTCAAGCTCTAGGCCTTTACTCTTTGCTAAATCTAGTACATCTGAGGATGCATAAGGTACTATTATCATATCTACATCACCATTAATCAGCAGCTTATATGAAGGCACAGTTTTAGATGCTGTTTCAGGAAAATTGCTATTCCCACCATACTGATACATAGCTCTATGTATTGCCTTAACTATTGATAAAGTTGAAGTTGAGCCATCAATCTTAGGATAGTTTTCATTTGTAATCCCATAATCTTTGGCTGTACTGCTCATTATACTTTCAGAAGAATTTGCTTCTTCTTTAGTTGGAGCTTCAGCAGTACTCGGAGGAACAGTATCTCTCTTACATGAAACAAAGGATATAGTAATAATAATTAATAATAAAAGAGCCATAATCTTTCTCATTTTATAACACCTCTCAAAACTCATAATAGACCAAATTATCAATCATCATTTTTCTCAATAACGATATAGGCCTGTCCTGCAATCATACTATCTCCTACAGCACATGCAGATATTTGCTTAACCTTCCAACCATCTTCTAAATACTTGTTTACTATATCTAACCCATCATCTTCTTTACTACCTAAAGCTTTCATATAACTTCTCACCCATATAATTTTTTCCATTAACAATCACTCCAATTAATTGAATTATATATAACCATATTGAATAATTGAAAGAATATTTTTATCTCTATATTTTACTTTCATATTTAACACTTGTACAATTATTAAACTTAGCAAATCTCTCAATACAATCTTTAATATTATTTGATAGTTCAGCCGAGCTATCAATACAATCTTCATACCAAATATTTTTAATTATAAGCTGTCTTAATTTTTTATCATTTACAACTTCAATTCTACCAACAAAGTTAAGTCCAGATACAATAGGCAAAACGTAGTACCCATACTTGCGTTCAGCAATAGGTGTGTATATTTCCCACTTATAGTCGAAATCAAAAATCTCCTTAATCAGTTTTCTATCCCAAAGCATATTATCTAAAGGTGCAATAAACTCAGTTCTTTCTATAAAGGTTTGATTATCCATTACATAATCAAGTATGGGCATGTCCCCTTTTAAACAATAAAAAGCAATTGATATATCCTCAATTTCTATTTCTATAATTTTATCATTCTCAAAGATCTTATTAAAAGCTTTATTTCTTTCAGCAGCTTTAAGGCCAGTTCCTAGAAAAGCATCAGATGGTTTATTCCATAGTATGCCTACTGCTCCTATACGTCTTAAGACCAACCACTCCAAATACTCTTGAAAATTTAAATGTGGATCTCTTGCATTTAATATATCTTCGGAAATATAGTCACTTGCGAGGGCATAATGCTTGATTGTTCCTTCTTTATGATGAATAATAAGTTCTCCTCTAAAATATAAGGATTCCAATGTGGCACGTGATAAGGAGGTAGGATTCCAAGACCAATCAACCTTCTCATCAAATTTAATATCCCTAGAGGATGCATAACCTTTTTCCTTAATAAGAGACTTTATAATATGGGTAACCTTATCTACTTGTTCTCTACTCCTACCATATTGCTCATAGTCAGCTCTAGTCCTAGAAAAATATTTCCAATCATCAATATGAAAAATAGACATGTTCTTATCAAAATAATCAACAAGCTTTCTTTCCTTATATAATAAATTATAGAGTATATCCTTGGTAAATCCCTCTACCCTTGATTGCAATACTAGCTCTGCATTCTTTCCACAAACATCAATGGGGTCAAACTGAATACAACCAGCTTGTCTTATATAATCACAAACACCTTTTTCACCAGAAAATTTATAATTACCCAAGAGACCTTGTTTTAGAAGTATAAATTGTCTTGTTTGCTTGTTAGTCAGTTTAACCTGTTTCATATATTAAACACTCCTTATAACATATTTATATAGATATTCATTATCCTCTCTATCATAAATAGTCCCCATTAGTTTCCCATTGTTAGTTTCAATAATTTTTCTTGAAGCTATGTTGTCTATATTGCACGTTAAAACTACTTCTTGTAATCCTATCTTAGCGGCTTCTTCTAATGCAAATTTTAAAATTTGTTTACCATAACCTTTATTTCTACGATTAGGAGAAATATCATAACCAATGTGACCAGCACTTTCTACCTCTTCATGCCTAATTCTCACTACCCCGACAACTTCTTTATTATCAATCAACCAGTATGTTGAGGTCATT
>CAZHLF010000182.1:0-4840 GCA_964532845.1 uncultured Tissierella sp. | reverse complement strand
CTTCTAATGCAAGTTTTAAAATTTGCTTACCATAACCTTTATTTCTATAGTTTGGAGAAATATCATAACCAATGTGACCAGCACTTTCGACCTCTTCATGCCTAATTCTCACTACCCCTACAACTTCTTTATTATCAATCAACCAGAATGTTGAAGTCATAACATCTCCTTGAGGGAGGTCAATTCCATTGGAATTTCTGGATAAGTCATTTAAATACTCTTGAAAGTCCTCTAAAGCTTTTTCATATTTCTTAAAATAATGTTCATCCTTAATATCTCTGTATGCTAAAGTGTAATTTTTAAAGCTCTTTTGGTATTCTTTACTTGGTACAACTAAAAATATATTTGACAATAGTAGTCCTCCATTAACAATTTCCTACTTGTTTCTTTGCCTTAATTAACAGAAAATCTGGCTTATGAATGTTATCTTTGTATTCTGGATATTGTTTCATAATTTCATCAGATGGTATTGGTTCTGACATCTGTTCAACAACAAAACCAGTATTAATTAAAGTGTTAAGTATGATTTCAAATGTTCTATGGTACTTTATAATCCCATCTTTAAACCACCTAGATTCCCTTTTCCCATCTGTGGAGTAATTAGAGATATTAGCATATATCTTATTTCCATCTTTATCTCTTGTCCACCTATTTCCATACTTAAAGCATGTACTAAGGGGATGTTCTTGAGAAAAAATAAAGAATCCTCCATTATTTAGCAATCTATAAGCCTCTTCTGTCGCTTTCTTAAAGTCCTTAATATAGTGTAGCGCTAGAGAACTAACAACTAAATCAAAACACTCATTAAGCGTAAATAAATCCTCAATAGCCAAGTTTTTATATATAATTTTTGATGAGGAATTTTCTTTCTTAGCAATTTGTAACATCTTTTCAGATATATCAATTCCAACTACTTTATTTGCTCCCATTTCTACATACTTAATACAATGTTCTCCATACCCACAACCAAGATCCAAAATACTTAGCCCATTAAGCGAAGGTAACATTTTGAACATGGCAGGAATTTCAACAACCTCATTCGCATTAACTCTAGCCCTTAATTCCTTATATGATTCAAAAAATACATCATCATCATAAATATTTTGCCTACTCATATTTTATAACCCTCCAATGTAGCATTTCAGCTAACAGAATCTTTTTCTATCAAACACTCATCTTTCTTCCCTATTTGCTGTCAATGATATAATGACAAAGTATTTAAAAGCTTAAATTCAATTTATGTACATTAAATAAAAAATATGTCTTACTCTACTATATCAAAACCCGCATAATAATTAAGAGTAGCGTAGATTCCTGTAGCTCTAAAATCCATAACTTCTTTGCCAATTCTATAGTTGCCAATAGGAAGTTTACCATATAACCATTCCCAGTTTACCTCCCATTTGGTTAAGTCATTCTTGTGAATAATGTATGCTTCTGATGTCCATCCAACATCATGTGCTGATGGCAACATATCTACAGGAATCCATTGATCATCCATCAGTACCTCTAACCAGTAGAAACTACCCGTTTGCAAATCGCCTGTATAATCTCCTCCAGATTGATTGAATAATAATGTTAAACCTGCAGACGATACGTTAGTTGCAGTTAATTCCAAACCCCAATAATCTCTTTTGTCATACCTTACCCATTCCGAGGGTAAACTTACAACAACATACCATTCTTCATAATCATTAATCTTTGCATATTTTGCATTTGGAGCTGGGAAATTTATTTCACCTTCATTTGAAGGCATTTCAGTACTCTTTACTACTGAAGTAACTGTCTTAATCACACTCTCATCAGGCTCTCCAGGCATCTCTTTACCAGTTGAAGAGTACAATTCTCCATCTACCATTATTGACGGAGGCATTGTATTTGGCGTTTCGGGAGTAATCACCTCTCTATTACACCCAATTAGTGATAACATTATAAAAATTAAAAGAATAATTAAGTTAAATCTTCTCATTCAAACCGCTCCTTACAATGACGTGTTTTACTACTATCCCGACAATATAAATCATTCTATTAATGTTTATCAATATAATCCTGTAATTGCTCATGCCACTTTATAGTATCATATTCCTGTGGTTCAGTTGTTTCACCCATTAAAAGGTCTACGAGATGACGTGGCTCTTTACCCCCAATATACATAGACTTGATACATGAAACACAATATACACAAACATCGTCACAAGGCATAGAATCAGCCCTATCCTTCATCCTCTGATGAATCTGATCAACTGGTAGCTTTGGATAAAAATCATCTCTACAGCAAATAGAACGTGTACCACTATATTTTGTCTCCACAATTTCAACATTCATCTTTTTGAGCAAACTTCGTACTGCCTGGTGAACCTGTGGTTTTTCACGGACTGGACAGGCATCATGGACCGACATTTTTATGCCTTCATAATCAGGATATTTAAAAGTATCTAATCCATCAAGAACTTCCCATAAAGAAATTGTAGATATTCCCTCATATAAGCTTCTAAAACGTCGATCACACCCTGCACATACATTAATAATTAATGATCCTGCATCGAGCTGGGGATCATGTCGACAGCAGATTTTATGCATTTTAACTTGTCCATAATTATTATTAAGAAAATCTAATATTTTATCTTCTATGTCAGGTTTATATATACTTAGGGCACAACCTGGATTAAAATATATTTTTGTCATAACAACTAACCCTCCCATATCTATAATGTCGATACTTATATACTTCTTTTCTAACTAAATTACCCCTGACTCCAATATACTAAATGTTTTATTTTCGCAATCAACCTCAGCAAGGCATCCATAAGGTATTATACACATTGGCTGATTATGACCAAAAGTCATATTATACACTATTGGGATATTATTCAGTTTGTTTTCATTTACTATAGTTCTTATTATTTCTTTGTATTCATCATAATATTTACCTTGATATGGCTTTCCAAACAAGATAGCCTTTGCTTTTTGAAGTATCCCTTGTGCTGCATAATTTCTTAACCAATATAGCAGATTATCTGGGTGTGGTGTTTCTTCTGAGGTTTCAAAGAAAAGGATGGTGTCATCAAAGGATGATTCCTCAGGCCATAATATGGTCCCTTTTGCCATCTCAAGTACTTCAATACAACCACCAAATAATCTTCCTCTAGCTATACCTGTTTCTTGCAAAAACTCATATCCCAAATTTTCTTTCATAGTTTTAGAGACATTTTTATTATCTTCTGTCCACTCAACTCTTTCACCAGTCCACTTTTCTGCAGCAGGAATTAAGCCAATAGGGCTATTGCTAAACAGAGTCTTTTTTATATAATCTCTTGTATAATCAAATATCTTAATATTTTCAGCTAATTCAGCCAAAACTGAAGGCCCATAAAAACTTGTTATACCCATTTTATAGCATATTAAGTGAGTAATAGTTGAGTCTGAATACCCCATAAAAATCTTAGGATTTTTTCTAATTACATCAAAATCTATGTATGGGAGCAGACGTATACTATCATCTCCACCTATACATGAAAATATAGCCTTAATATCAGGATTCTCGAAGGCATCCATTAAATCCTTGGCTCTAGCTTCTGGGTGATTGTAAATATATTCAGACACCTTTAGTGTATGTTCCATTTCAATAACCTTTAGTCCAAATACCTCTTCTAATCTCTTTTTTCCTTGCCTGTATCTCCATAATAGTTCAGGATCTCCAGCTCCACCCCAGGAAAGACCCACTGTTGAAACTATATCACCAGCTTGTAATTTATTAGGTTTTATCAATTTCATAATACTCCTACCTTTCATCTATGGTCTGCTATATACTATACTAATTTGATAATTTTCTTCATTTAGTAATCATTCTGTAAAGAAGAAGTCTTACTTTTATCGTTTCTAAATGAAGTTTGTGTGATTATTTTAATACTTTCTATATTATTCTAGATATTTATCTAATTACCTTCTTTATCGACTAAATATTTGCACAAAAAAGATAGGCATTTAGCCTATCCTTAATAAGTTGTATAATTTTCTTGATACATTAATAAATCTTTATATTGCATAATCCCTTTTACTATTCTATAAAACTCTCCATCAACCTTGAAGAAGATGTTTTTATTTTCACCTTCATAGATTTCAAGGTCCTTAAAGTTATCTTTCGATTCACCTAACCTTACAGTGACGACTAAATTCCCCTCTACATCAGATGCAGTTTTATCTACACTATAATAGTTTATCATACTGTAAAGAACTTCCCCTGACCATAGTGGATCTGGACTCAATATTTCATCACCAGTAACATGGTTTGTAAATTGAAGATATCCAAGCTCGCTCAGTTCATAACCCATTATATCCGTAATCTTTGAGAACTCATTTCCTAATCTATTTAGCTCTTCAAACTTACCGGTTAACTCCTCAGATGTTTCAATATAGCCTCCGAAGATATATGCTATATTCGTATCAGGATACACTTGCATATGCAGTATTGCTCCATCTTCTAACATAAGGTTAATTGGAATTCTATAGCCCGATTCAGCCTCTGGTCTTCCCATTTCCTCATAACTTAATATATCCTTATCTTTAATCTCTTTATTAAGAAGGTCAAGAAGTTCATTGTCAAAACTTGTTCTCATCCATGAACCATCTATTTCATTTCTTAATTCGACTGAGCTTATTACTGAACCATCAGATATCATATTGATTACTTCTTCAACTGTTAACCCTATTGAGTCATTTTCACTTGCTACAGCCTTCCTTGATCTGTATAGAATATGATTCATTTCACCTGATACCATTAGTACTGCATTTTCTCTTTTAACACCTTTAATTTCATAAATTTCTGTACCTTCACCATAGG